>CAILUH010000163.1 GCA_903837335.1 uncultured beta proteobacterium
TAATTTCTTAATGATTAAACCTTTGCGCGGCAAGATTTCTTTGGCAACACCCGTATCGACTATAGTCAAATCTAGCTGGTGCTGGCGCGAAAGTACACTAACGGCAGCGCCACCAGCTAAAAAATTCTCGACCATTTGCCAAGTAACGTCACTCGGAAATGCAGAAATACCCTGGGCAGTTAAGCCGTGGTCACCAGCAAAAACGACTAACTGTGGTTGCACTAGGATTGGGTTTGGGGTATTTAAAATTAAGCCTAACTGTTTAGCTAATGATTCAAGTTGACCCAAGGAGCCCAGCGGCTTGGTTTTGTTGTTCAGCTCGGTTTGAATTAATGTGCCTAATTTCAAGTTATCGAGTGGAGCGATGAGGGGTAATTCAATATCCATCAGATACTTTCATTTAACCAAGGAGAGCAAGGTTTCTTTTGGAATATGTTGCCCAATTAAATCCGCAAGATTATTAAAAACTACCTCTAATGTTTTGGCTTCTTTGCCGAAGAGTGATTTGATCACTACTGGATCTTCGAATAGCCCATGCATATAAATGCCAAGTACATTACCACGCGCATTTTGCCAGGCTAGGTTGGGAATAATTTCTGCTGATATCGGCGCTTGATTGACTTCATCTGCCTCTTGGCGAGAAGACTTACCATGATGAATTTCATAACCGCATACCTCTAAATCAGATAAAGCAGACCAAGGTCCATTAACTCGACCAAAGCGAGCGGAAATTTTATTGACTTGCTTATCCTTAGCAAAAGTTGTCTGAATTGCTAAGTGCCCTAGACCCGTTGCAGCGCCATCAATATTAAATGGATCATGCATCACTTGGCCAAGCATTTGTAAACCCCCGCATATACCGAGCACCATTTTTCCTTGGTTGATATGCTTCTCAATGACCTGCTCAAAGCCGCATTGTTTTAACCAGGCTAAATCAGCGCTAGTATGTTTTGAGCCAGGCAAAATAATCCAATCGACATCTTCTAAAGAGCTTGGCTGACGAGCCCAAATTAGTTCTAAATCAGTAATATTTTTAAGGGGTTGAAATTCGTCTAAATTACTGATGCGGGGATAGACTATAACTGCAACTTTGAGAGCACCAGCTTTTTTACCCAGTGTGCGCTCATCGAATATGCCATCTTCTTCTGGGAGGCCATGATCAAACAGCATGGGAATAGTGCCAATAATAGGGATCCCAGTTAATGATTTTAATTGTTCTGGACCAGGCGCAAGTAGACTCGGGTCCCCTCGAAATTTATTCAACAAAAACCCCTTGATGCACTGCTGATCTATCTTGGGAAGCAAAGCCCAAGTGCCATAAAGATGAGCGAAAGCACCACCGCGATCAATATCGGTTACTAAGATACATTGCGCGTTTGCATAACGGGCAACACGTAAGTTCACAATATCACTAGCCATTAAATTAATTTCAGCTGGTGATCCCGCACCCTCTATGACTACTACATCATTATCTGCAATTAAGTAATCGAGAGATTGTTGAATACATGGCCAAATTTTTTCACTCCGCTCGCGCCATGGCGTGGCGCTTAATTCGGTATTCACTTTGCCCAATAAAATTACTTGACTGCGGGTATCCGCTTCGGGCTTGAGTAGTACCGGATTCATGTTGACATTAGGTTCGGCATGCGCTGCTAGGGCTTGAAAATATTGCGCCGAGCCAATTTCACCGCAAGCTTGATCGGTATTACTAAATTCCGTTGCCGAGCTCTGGCGCGAATGCACAACGCGCGCATTATTACTCATATTTTGCGCTTTAAAGGGCGCTACTTTATAGCCTTGTCGAGCATACCAGCGACATAGCGAGGTAGTTATCCAGCTTTTACCTGCACCGCTTGAGGTGCCTAAGACCATGACACATTTAGCGGGCATACAATTTTTCATTAGGTGGATATATAGATTGCCAAGCTTGACTGAGTCGAATTTGCGAGGCAGGCGCCAAGACGCTCATCCGTACGTACCCAGGTAAGCCAAAAGATAGGGTATCGCGTAATTTAATACCACTTCGCCTTAGCTGAAGTAATAACAAATAAAGATCAGACGTAGGAGGTTTAGCGCAATAAAAATTGGTTTCACTGGTATGGATTTCCCAGCCCATTTCTTGGCATCGCTGTAATTGCTGCCACTTCCATTCACGCAAGCAGTTTAGACTTTCTTGTAACCACATTTGAGTTGCGGATTTTACCCAGCTGGAGAGCATGCTGACGCCGTCAACGCCAAGCAGCCAAGAGGGCGCTAGTAATTCAAGTTCAGTAGTAAGGGAATTGGCTGCTTTAGGGGCGATGGCATAGGCGGCCCGAATTCCGGTTAGACCTAATGCCTTATTAGGCGACCAAAGTTGCCACACTTTGTCTAATTGGGTTTGATTTAATAAGCATTTTCCACTTAAGCGCAGAGGGTCGTAGGCACGATCAAGGACGCAGATTTGCTGCGCTTGCAGAGAGTCAATCAGAGTGCTAAGAGAGCAGGCATTTTCTCCAAATGGTGTCGATGGATCGCATGCCCAGATAAGATTGGCATCTTGAATTACGGCGCTCGTCACCAAATTCCACGCTTTTGCCGCAGTTTGATAATCGCTATAGCAAAAGCGAGGTAAATACACTATTGCTCGACCGAGCACTTGATTGCTTGCTTGTTTGGCAATGAGTGCACTCATACGATAAATAAATTCACTAGCACTAGCTGCTAAAACAATGCGCTCAACAGAAACCTGATGCCATTGCGCTAATAATTCTTTTAGAGCTGAGTAGTTTGGGTCTGGATATGCAGTGCGACTCGTATTAATTAGTGCTTCTAGAGCAATTGGGCATGGCCCAGCACTATTTGCATTGGTGGAGAAATCATCGGTAATATCTCCCAATGAGTCAGTACCGCCATGGATCTTATATAAAGGCATCGATTAGCCGTTTAGACCCGCATGAATTATTAGATAAATCACAGGAATTAAACTACTGATGAAACAGAGGAAAATCAGTTTATTCATTAAGCGCTGTAATAATGTACAAGCCCGACTAATATCGTTAGGCGTTGCTAAGTTAGCACCCGTATTAAGACTGTAAACCGCTGGCTTGGTGAGTTGAATATGTAAGCCTAGGGCCATAGCTCCCATAGGCCAACCACTATTGGGCGATGGCGTTTTTTTTGCCTCGTTCGCTAGTTGCGCGAATTGAGACGCTGGCTCACGTTGTTGTTTTGCCTGTATCAAAATTAAGCGAGCACTAATGCGGGCTGGAATCCAAGATAAAAGATCATCCATCTTTGCGGCAAATTTACCAGTCCATTCCCAGTGTCTACAATTTCGTAGATCACGATATCCCCATATGGCATCTGCAGTATTCGCATAGCGATAGAGGGCTGCAGCTGGTAGGCCGCCAAGTAGCAGCCAAAATAGAGGCGCAATGACGGAGTCATTAAAGTTTTCAGCTAGTGCCTCAATTGCACTTTCCCTTACTTGAATGGGGCTTAGTGCTTGCGTATCGCGACTCACAATCATGGCTAAGCGTTGACGCCCATCGATTAAAGAATGGCTTAGGGCGGTATTTACGGCAAAGACCTCTGCAGATAAAAATGCCCAAGAAAATAGGGGCTTAATTAGTAAGCCCAGGAATAAGCATGCGATTATTGGAGGCAAAGAAAAGGCAAGCTTTTGTAAATAGACTGCGCAAAACACGACAATGACTGCGCCAACCAACCATGCAACCATCCCGCTAAAAAAATATCCTAGTTTTTGATGTTTTTTATAGCTTGTCCCGCGGGGCGAAATATATTGTCCAATTATCTTTAAATACTGGCCCATCCAGACAACTGGATGTAAATAATAATTGGGCTCACCAAAAAAACGATCAATCATGAGGGCAATAAATAAAGCGCCACCAAGAATTCCCCATCCTAGGATAGGGCTGTTAAACATAAATTCAAGCATGAATATCTATGTGAGCGTTAATCTTCAATGCCACGTTGCGCTGGTACACCTGCGTCGAAGGCATGCTTAATTTGCTGCATTTCGCTCACGGTATCGGCAATATCAATAATCTCTTGCGGGCAGCGTCTACCCGTGAGGCAAACATGAACATGGCTTGGTCGTTTTTGCAATGTTTCAACTACATCGGCTAACGGTATCCAGCCATAAATAAGGGGATAGGTAATTTCATCTAAAGCAACTAAGAAATAGTCGCCACTAAGAATGCTTTGCTTGGCTTTTTCCCAGCCATTTAGCGCAAGTTGCGCTGAATGTTCTAAATCTTTACTCTTCCAGCTAAATCCATCACCTAAGCCTTCAATGGGGATACCTAATTTTTCAAATATGCGATGTTCACCAAAACGTGCACTGGGAACTTTCATGAATTGATAAATTTTTACTTTTTTCTCACGCCCATGGGCACGCAGCGATAAACCAAATAAGGCGGTACTTTTCCCTTTGCCGTTGCCGGTATAAATGAGAACTAGCCCACGGCGTTCGCCGGGAGATTTTTCATAGGGCTTATCTGTTGGAGGAGCTTCAATTTGCATATTAAATCCTTGCGGTGGAATTAGCGGTTTTGGGGCATGACAACCCAAGATCCTTGGAGGGGATGAATTTTGATGCGGTTGGAGAATACGGCTTCGATTTGTGCATGGGTTTGCTGGTGAGTAGCGGCACCCTCATAAGAAAGTGAGCCTTGATTTAGGATGATGACATGATTAGCTTGCAGCGCATACGTAATATCATGCAACACAGTAACAACGGTGGTACCTTGCTGTGTTAAGGATTGAATTAAATCGATAAGATCAGCCTGATGGGGTGGGTCGAGATTGGCAAGGGGTTCATCCATAAGAATAATTTCAGCCTGAACTGCCAAGGCACGTGAAATTAAAATCCGCTGACACTCGCCCCCTGATAATTTATTAATGGGGCGATGGCGTAAATTCCATGCATGGGTAGCCTGTAAGGCTTGCTCGACCATAAGGTGATCTGTGGCGCTCGGACTACTAAACCATTGTTGATGCGGTAATCGCCCCAGCATCACTAAGTCGTATACCAACAAATCATCACTAACAACTTCATTTTGTCCAAGCCAAGCAATTTTTTTAGCCCGTTCCTTTGCCTCCATGGATTGCAAGGGTATTGAAAAAATATTTAATTGATTAGTATGGGGTAACAAGCCGGCGATTACTTTTAAAAAAGTAGACTTGCCTGCGCCATTAGGTCCAATAATACTGGTCCATTGCGCTTGAGGAATTTGGGCAGAAATGCCATGCAAAATTTCGACATCGCCTAGTTTTGCGCTAATATTTTGAGTGCTAATGGCAATCATTTATACCTACTAACTGCTTGCTTTGCATGCATTAGCCACAATAAGTAACTGCCACCTAAAATTGCTGTTAATAAGCCAACTGGTAATTCTTGGGGTGCAATGAGTGCGCGCGCAAGAATATCGGCAGCCAGTAATAAGCCTCCTCCAACACCGCTCGAAAGTAGTAAGAGCGTGTGATGGGTTACGTTCGTTTGCGCGCGCACTAAATGGGGTGCGGCTAGACCTACGAAAGCAATGATGCCAACTTGGCTCACTGCAGTACCTGTGGCTAAGGCTAATATGAAAATGAATATTGCGCGCGCCAAGTTCAAATCAATGCCAAGACTAAGCGCCGTTAATTCACCTAGCGCTAAAGCATCAAGCGTTTTTCCTAGAGACCACGCTAGAACACAGCTGAAGACAAGCGCAATACTCATGATGACGCATGCAGACCAGCCTGCAAAACTGGTGGTCCCCAACATAAAGGCTTGCATCGCTTGCAAGATTTCAGGGTTCATGATGGAAATAAAGGAACCAATCGCTCCTAAAATGACACCCACTATCACTCCCGCCAAGAGTAGTCTAAAAGTATGTTGAAAGCCTTTAGCAAGAAAAATTGTAATAAGCACGCCAGCCAGAGCACCAAAAAAAGCGGCGCTCGTTATGCCAATGCGCATAAACCAATTTTCAGCATATAAGCTGGTACTTAATAAAATTAAGCTTAAAGCAACTCCTAGCGTAGCCCCTGAGGCGCTACCCAATAAATAAGGATCTGCGAGTGGGTTACGAAATAGCCCCTGCGCAATTGCGCCAGCCAGACCGAAGAGCGCTCCAGCTAGCCAAGCAGCAAGAGTGCGCGGTAAGCGGATATCAAAGATGATTTGCCAAGTGCCAGCGTCGCTAGTATTAAATAAAAAGGACTTTATCCCAGTGCTGCCTACACTCATCCCGATGATGAATAAAGCACAAGTAATAACCAGTAAAGTCATACTAAGGCGCCAAACTCGAACCCTTGAAGGCAAATTAGTAGCTTGGATAGTGGTCATGGATATTTTGCGCTAATGCAGTTGGCCATAATTTGCGCTCCTTCAGCAAGGCGAGGGCCCGGTCGAGACAGAATATCAGCTTCACTGGGAGTAAAAGTACAGATCCGTTGCTGACTTACCGCATTCATTTTTTTCCAGCCAGGCCTGCCTTCAATTTGTCCACCTTGTTTATAGCCCATCATGATGAGGTCAGGATTTTCGCGCACGATAAATTCAGGATTTAATTTCGGGAAGGGGCCCAAAGAACTTGGAATAATATTAGTGAGTTGTAAACGCTTGAGCGTTTCGCCAATAAACGAAGATTCACCCGCGCCAAACGGTGTACTGCTGACTTCAAAGTAAACCCGTTGACCTTTGGCGGCTTTGGGTAAGGTGCTGGTAATCGCATTCACTTGTGTCAGCAAATTAAGCCAAATCGTTTCAGCATCCCGCGGGGGAGCATCGAGTATTAAAGCCAGGCGTTGCAAAGCTCGGTGTACATCAGCATAGTCTTTCACATCAAAAGCAATGACCTTAATTCCTAGTGAACGCAAGCGCTCACTAGCGCGCGAATTTTTTCCTACCAGTACTACATCTGGCTTTAAAGCAGCAATGCCTTCAATATTTGGATCTAAACCCCCGCCAACAGAAGGTAATGATTGAATGCTTTCTGGCCAATTTGAGTAGCGATCAATTCCTACTAATTTTTGGCATTGCTTTAATACGCAAATTGTTTCCGTTATAGAGGGGAGGAGTGAGATAACCCGTAGTGGCGATTTTTGTAGACTCGTCGTAAATCCTTGGTCATCAGTAATGTCGATAGCCCTTACGTTTGAAGTAACAATAACTAAAGCAAGAGCAAGAAAAAAACGGACTTTCATGCAGTCCCTTTAATAGAGAGCGGATATCCTGCCACCATGAGGGTGACGCGCTCACACGCTTGGGCAATTGCCTGATTTAATAATCCGAGTTGGTCTACAAAGTTACGCGTTTCAGCGCCTAGCGGAATGACACCTTGACCAATTTCATTGCTAACTAAGACTATTGGACCCTTGCAATTATGAATTGCAGTCAGTAGGGTGGAATGCGCCTGCAGAAATGAAGCCGCCAACTCTGAAAAGCCGACATTATTTTGCTCTGGGGGTGGGCTAAGATAATTACTTAACCAAAGCGTGAGGCAATCAATTAGCAAAAATCGTTTTGGGTCAGAATATTGTTCAATTACTTGTGCTATCTCGATTGTTTCTTCGATAGTTTGGCAGCGCGGCAATTTTTTCTGACGCATGATGCGATGTTGCTCAATTCGCACTTTCATTTCTGTATCCCACGCTTGAGCAGTTGCAATCATCATGACCTCATGCAGAGGATCGCTTAGAGTCCAGGCTGCAGCCAGCTGTTCTGCGCGCGAGGATTTACCACTTTTTTGCCCGCCTAGAATGAGTTCACTGCGGGCAATAGTCATAGGCAAAGTAGTCATTGCTGGCAATCTTGTGGCAGAAATAAAGATGCAGTGGCTAAGGGGTTCGACGCAAACCAAGCGTGAAAATAGCTAGCCTGCAGAGAGTTTTTTTGAAACAGCAATTCGCCGGATGCATTATTAGCCGTTTCTGTTTTTTTCAGACATTGCGTATAGGCTTTTAATGGACTTGTGCAAGTTGAGTAATGAAAGGTGTGACCGCGTATCTCTTGGTCATGTAGGTGTAAAGCTTGCAAGCCAAGTCCGCCAAGCCGTTTTTGCATCGTGATGGTACCTGGCAATGCGCCCCACATAGGAAAGGATTGGCCGTCAGCGGTAATGAGCGTTTCAAATAAAGCCATCATGCCACCACATTCAGCCCAAATGGGTCGTTGATTTTGAATGTGTATATGGAGTTGATTTTTCAATTCCTGATGATTACCTAATGCCTCTGCATACAACTCTGGATATCCACCTGGAAGCCATACTGCATCACATATTGGCAGAGGGTCACCACGTAAAGGAGAAAAAAACTGAATGCGGGCGCCTAATTTTTCGAGAACATCTAGATTGGCTTGATAAATAAAACAAAACGCAGCGTCTTTAGCGACCGCAATGATTTTATGGTCAAGTAATTTTTGACTTAACGTTTTTTTTGTTTTGGTGGGATATTCAACTGCAAAGCTTGGCAAGCGCTGTAGGATTGTTTCACCAAAATTACTAGTTTCGATTGCATCAGCAATCAGATCCAGTTTTTGTACAGCATTCACAATTTCTGAACTCATTATTAGCCCAAGGTGTCTTTCAGGAAAGCCCATTTCTGCATTGGCAAAGATGGCGCCTAAAAAATGCTGGGGATTAGCAATGGCTGACTCTAGCATAGTTGCGTGCCCTGGAGAGGCTACGCGATTAGCTAAAACGCCTGCCCATTTCATGTGGGGTCGATATTGCTCCAACCCCAAAGCCAGCGCACCAAATGTGCCGGCCATAGCAGACGCATCGATGACCGCCATCACTGGAATATTAAAGCGGATTGCTAAATCAGCGGCACTTGGGTCGCCATCGAATAGACCCATCGCTCCTTCAATCAAAATAACGTCTGCATGTTCGGCTGCTGCTCTAAGCCGATTCTGACAATCGTCTTCACCTGTCATCCAGAGATCAATTTGGTAAACAGGGTTCTGGCTAGCGAGACTTAGCCAAAAAGGATCAAGAAAATCAGGACCACATTTAAAAACCCGAACCCGCTTACCCCGCTTCGTGAGGAAATGCGCTAAGCCTGCAGTAATTGTTGTTTTCCCTTGACCCGAGGCGGGGGCTGAAATCAGCAGTGTGGGGCAAGAGTATGAATTCATGAATGGTGTCTCGACTAGGGTGTATACCGTACGCCAGCAAAAATATTAGAACCCGGCGTGAGGTATCCATAGGATAGCTGGTATTGGTTATTTAAAGCGTTATTCCAGCGGGCAAATAAAGACCATTTAGGCTGAATTTCATAGCTCGCATATAAATCCAGCAGAGCATAAGAAGACATCGTCACGGTATTGCTCGCATTGCCGTAACGTTGACCGGCGATGGTTAAATTTGCGCCAGCATTGAACTTCCCTCGACGGTATTCGCTACCCAGGTTAGCTAATTGCTTGGCTCGGTTAGGTAATGCTAATCCCGTATTTTGGTCAACTGCATTCAGTAAGTCGAGTGAAGCTTTTAAGTTCCAGTGCTCTAACTGAGTATTGGCGCCCAATGAGGCGCCGGTAATATTGACCGAGGCAAAATTAGTGGGGCAATAGCCGCTGGCTTTCGAGGTGCATGGCAAGGCTTGAATTAAGTTTTGTACTTTGTTCTGATAGCCGACTAAATGGAGTTCATAATTTCCCGGCTCATAATGGAGACCCGCTTCAGCGTTGCGATTCGTTTCGGGTTGGACGTTAGGGGTGCCATAGCCAGGATAGTAGAGGTCGTTAAAGGTTGGCGCTCTAAAGCCTGTGCCGTAGTTCACATTAGCGCGCAACGCTTTAGTCAGAAAATAACCATAAGCACCGCTATAGGTAAAGATGGGTCCGTACCCCGTAATCGTGTCATTACGAACTGCTAGGGTGGCTAAATTATTGCCCCGATTTAATTGATACGATCCTGCAGCAGAATTAGTCGTACGGGATGCATTAATGTTAGTGGTGTTGGCGTATTGCACCAGACGCTCGACCATTACTTGTAACGTATCGGGACCGAGTTTGATATCGTTCTTCCATAAAAAATCATTTTGTGGACTGCTAATACTTTCATTGCTATTCGTAGTTAAATTTTGTCCAAAATTCGATGTATTCGATAATTGGATAAAGCTCTCCCAATTCTCTGTAATTTGATTACGCGCAAATACGGTTGCGATCGATAAGTTATTTACTTGAGAATTAATTTCCGGCAAAGAGGCATCGTAGTCGTAGCCAGGATATTGATAGTTTGTTCTGCTTGCCAGCACTTTCACGCCAAATTCTTGGCCTTTTTGCCACTCATGAGATACCTGCCCTGTAACACCAAGACGCGTATAGCCTGTGCGGGTTGTTGGGTAGCCCGGCGCACAATAATTTTTGCTTGCATTGGCTGCACTACAGGGGTTAGTAGATGCAACAGTATTGAAGCCCATTGAGTTCTCTTGGCTTAGTCCTAGGTTGTAACGGGTTGGCTTATCTTCACCCACCGAACCTGATACTGAGGCCGTATTAATGGTGGTGCCATAAGTGCCATAACCACTTGAGGCACTAAATTGCGCAGGACCATCGCCCCGTTTAGTAAAAATTTGAATTACACCACCAAGGGCATCTTGACCATAGAACGTACTTTGCGGACCAAAGATAATTTCAATATGGTCAATTAATTGAATTGGAATTGCGCTCCATACTGCGCCACCTAGAGTTGACGACTCTGTACGGACGCCATCAATTAAAACGAGACTTTGGTTATTACTGGTGCCACGTAAATAGACGCTAGCTAAACCGCCTGGCCCGCCGTAAGTTGAAATTTGCACGCCCCGTTGCTGTTGCAAAAGTTCGGGCACACTCATTTGGCCTGCTTGCGCAATTTCTTCGGGCCCAATATAAACATAGTCGGCTAAGACATCGGCACCCTTAGTTGGGGTGCGGGTAGCGCTAACGATAAGGGGTTTGGTTGCATTCGGTTGGTTAATAATCGCTACTGAACTATCAGCGGCGGTTTGCCCGGTCGAGCTGACGCTAGTGACGCAGAGTATGGCAAATAAGCAAATACGTAAAAATGCGCTGCCTGCATAAGACGCACTAGCAATAAAAGAAAAATACTGCATGGTAAAAATCCTGCACCAAGAACACTAAGCCAACTTCCCCGTTAGCCGAGTCGAACAGAATTTTGAATGAAGAGATAACACGTCAATAGAGCATGGCGCGATGCAAACAGTAAACATACGCAACCATTGCTACGATTGGCGCGCGAAACTCCCCGTCCGCAAAAATTCCACCTGTCTTGGCCGGTATCCGGGCTAACGAGTTTCAGTAATTTGGCCTTCCCATGCATTGACTTACACAGTGGCTTATTCAAATTCTGCGCATCAATCAGATACTCTTTAATTGACACACTCGCTTACCGTTGCGGGGGCAGCACACGTTTGTATAGTGTTTCCCGTTTAACCTTTTAACCTAATTTCACTAGATTAAATGGCACCACGACCAAATTATTTTACCTGATTCTGAGAACGGTTCTACAATAGTGGAATCGGACTTCATTGGCCTCGAACAGAGGCCCGCAAGGGGATGGCTGCTTAGTTCAAATATTCATGACCATACTTGATAAACATCCTGAAAAAAACCTCATTCGCTTACAGTTAAGTCAGAATGTCATTTTGCAGCATCTTGATTCGGCGAGCATGATGGAGTTAGAAGGGCATCTAGAAATTGCTGACTTAAAGAAAACTGAAATCCTCTTGCATCAAGGCGATACTCAAATGGAGCAGTATTTTGTGCTCGATGGAATTTTGAAGCGGATTGTTTCTAGCGCCGACGCAAAAGAAATGATTTTGCGGTTTGCCATAGAAAAAGATATCGAAACTAGTTATGCTGCTTGGCGGCTGAAAACTGCCGCCCCCTACACGATTGCTTGCGTTACCAGGGCACGCGTTGCACGCATGCCTTTAAAAAAATGGGTCGATTTTTTAGATCAGCATCAGGTGATTAAAGATAGCTTTGAATTCGAAGTCATGCGTTTAATGAGCGAAATCATGGCCCATACCATCACCTTGCATATGCTCGATGCCCCTGGGCGAGTAGAGCGTTTTGTCCGGAAGTATTTTTACTTATTTGAGTTACTCCCTAAAAAAGAGCTCGCATCCTACCTCAACTTATCTCCCGAGACCTTAAGTCGCTTAAAAATTAAGCACAAAGACCTTTTTTTGTAGGCATGCCGCAGGCCCAAATTGGGCAATTCAAGGGCGATTTTGGGCTAACTTGACCTAAGTCAATGTTCTTAGAGGTGCCTAAGCCTAAGATCAAGACCCTGCAATAAAATCGTCTTTGCTTGGGGGGTATATCCAGGCCAAATACCTAATAAATAAACATACTTATAAATATATGACAAACGATACGCAATCACCAACATTAACCGATGGCTTTCATCTTGTAATTGATGCCCTCAAACTCAACGATATTCATACTATTTTTGGCTTGGTAGGTATACCGATTACGGACTTAGCACGCTTGGCGCAGGCTGAAGGCATGCGCTTCATTGGCTTTCGCCATGAACAGCATGCTGGTAATGCGGCTGCCATTGCGGGTTACATGACGCAAAAGCCAGGTATTTGTTTAACTGTTTCAGCCCCTGGTTTTTTAAATGGCCTTACTGCTCTGGCGAATGCCACGACCAATTGTTTTCCCATGATCTTAATTAGCGGCTCGAGTGAGCGTGAAATCGTGGATTTACAGCAGGGCGATTATGAAGAAATGGATCAATTAAATAATGCGCGTCCTTATGCTAAAGCGTCCTATCGAATTAACCGAGCAGAAGACATTGGCATTGGTATTGCCCGAGCGATAAGAGCAGCAGTTTCTGGACGTCCTGGCGGCGTTTATTTAGATCTACCAGCAGAGTTATTGGGGCAATCGATTGACGCCGAAAAGGGTAAAAAATCGTTAGTGAAAGTAGTTGATCCAGTGCCCCGTCAAATTCCAGCGCCGGATGCGATTCAACGCGCAGTTGATTTGATCAAAGGTGCAAAACGCCCCCTCATTTTATTGGGTAAAGGCGCAGCGTACGCGCAAGCTGATGCTGAGATACGTCAGTTTGTGGAGCTGTCTGGAATACCTTACTTACCGATGTCAATGGCTAAGGGTTTGTTGCCTGATACCCATCCCCAATGTGTTTCGGCTACTCGCTCTTACGTCTTGGCTGAGTCTGATGTGGTGATTCTGATTGGTGCCCGCTTGAATTGGTTGTTGGCGCATGGCAAAGGCAAGACGTGGGGTGGAGTACCTAAGCAATTTATTCAGATTGATATTTCCCCTACAGAAATTGATAGCAATGTTGCCATTGCGGCGCCGTTAATTGGTGATGTGGGTTCTTGCGTTACGGCATTGCTAGCAGCCATGGGCACGAATTTCCCGCGGCCAAATGATGCTTGGATTGGAGATATTACCGATCGTAAAGATAAAAATATCGCCAAGATGGCGGTGACATTAGAGCAAAATCCAACCCCAATGAATTTTCATAGTGCTTTACGGGCGATTCGTGACGTGCTGAAAACGCGACCCGATATTAATGTGGTCAATGAAGGTGCTAACACGCTTGATTTTGCGCGCAGCATTATCAATATGTACCAACCTCGCAAGCGCTTTGATTCTGGTACCTGGGGAATTATGGGTATTGGCATGGGCTACGCCATTGGCGCTGCGGTAACGAGCGGACTACCAGTGGTAGCAATTGAAGGCGATAGCGCTTTTGGTTTTAGTGGGATGGAACTGGAAACAATCTGTCGTTATAACTTACCCGTCACTACCATAGTGTTCAATAACAATGGCGTATACCGCGGTACCGATGTCAATCCAACGGGCGGAGCAGATGTTGCGCCTACCGTATTTGTTAAAGGCATTCGCTACGACAAAATGATTGAAGCATTTGGCGGTATTGGCTATAACGTAACGACGCCAGAAGAGTTAACTAAGGCGCTTACTGCTGCGATTGCTGCTGGCAAACCCGCTTTAATTAATGCAGTGATTGATGAGACTGCGGGCACAGAAAGCGGCCGCTTAACGAATCTAAATCCATCTAGCGCCGCAACGAAGAAATAATTATTTATCACTCAAGCTCATAAAACCAAGGAAAAGTAAGATGACCAAACCCTTAGACGGTATTCGCATTATTGACTTCACCCATGTACAGGCTGGACCTGCTTGTACTCAGCTATTGGCTTGGTATGGTGCTGATGTGATTAAAGTCGAGCGCCCCGGCTCTGGTGATGTAACGCGCAGTCAATTGCGCGATATCCCCGATGCTGATGCTTTGTATTTCACGATGCTCAATGGCAATAAACGCTCATTAACTTTAGATACTAAAACACCAGAAGGTAAAGCTGTTTTAGAAAAAATGATCAAAACCTCTGATGTCATGGTGGAAAACTTTGGTCCAGGTGCACTCGACCGGATGGGCTTTAGTTGGGCGCGCATTCAAGAGCTGAACCCCAAAATGATTTTGGCTTCAGTCAAGGGCTTTAGTGATGGCCATTCTTATGAAGATTTAAAAGTCTATGAAAACGTGGCCCAATGTGCCGGCGGTGCTGCTTCAACTACCGGTTTTTGGGATGGTCCCCCGACAGTTTCCGCAGCTGCCTTAGGCGATAGCAATACTGGTATGCATTTAGCCATTGGTATTTTGACCGCCTTAATGCAACGGCAGAAAACGGGTAAAGGGCAAAAAGTTTCCTGCTCGATGCAAGATGCAGTATTAAATTTGTGTCGCGTTAAATTGCGCGATCAACAGCGTCTCGATAAAATTGGTTATCTTGAAGAGTATCCACAGTACCCTCATGGCACATTCTCCGATGTCGTGCCTCGTGGTGGCAATGCTGGCGGTGGCGGACAACCAGGGTGGGTGTTGAAATGTAAAGGTTGGGAAACAGATCCTAATGCCTATATCTATTTCACGATTCAAGGTCACGCATGGGAGCCCATTACTGCTGCCATTGGTAAACCAGAGTGGGCAACCGATCCTGCTTATATGACAGCCCAAGCACGTCAAGATAAGATTTTTGATATCTTTGCCACGATTGAAGATTGGCTTAAAGACAAAACAAAATACGAAGCTGTGGATATCTTGCGTAAATTTGATATTCCGTGCGCTCCAGTTTTCTCGATGAAAGAGTTAGCGAACTCACCTGATTTACGCAAGAGTGGCTCCATTGTTGAGGTTGATCACAAAGTACGTGGCAAGTATTTAACAATCGGCAGCCCAATTAAGTTCTCTGATTTAGAAATTGAAGTCAAGCCTTCACCTGTATTGGGCGAGCATACCGATGAGGTATTGGCTGATCTGGGCTATGGCGCTGAAGAAATTTCTCAATTACATGCCGCTAAAGCAGTTTAAATTCCTTAGTTCATTGATCTAACGTAAAAAGGCGTCTTTTATAGACGCCTTTTTCATCGAATACCAATTAGAATTTCGACACGATGAAAACACCAGTGGATTTAGCGCAGTTAGTTGAGGTGATGGGAGACGCCATGATTGTTGCTGATCGGGCTGGCAAAATTATTTTATGGAATGCCGCAGCGACGCGAATCTTTGGTTTTAGTGAAGCTGAGGCTCTTGGACAGTCATTGACTCTAATCACTCCAGAGCGCTTGCAGCATCGTCATAATGTGGGCTTTGATAAGTCGATGGAAACAGGCACTACTCGTTATGGCAGCACGCTTTTAAAGGTGCCCGCGAACCATAAGGACGGGCGGACCATCTCAATTGCATTTACCGTAGCCATGCTGTTTGATGAGGCCCATCAAGTAACTGGGGTAGCAGCGGTTATCCGCGATGAAACCGAGCGCTTTTTCGAAGAACGACAACTCAAGCAGCGTTTAGCAGCCCTCGAGCCTAAATAGCTTGATGCAAGCAACCCTTTATCCCATCTATACCTAAGTTACACACATTAACTTTAGGCTAAAATGGCATTTTTGTGACATTTTAGGATTAGAGCAATGGCCAAAGCGCTGGATGGTGTAAAAATTTTGGATTTCACGCATGTGCAATCGGGTCCAACGTGCACCCAATTGTTAGCTTGGTTTGGCGCAGACGTAATTAAAGTCGAGCGCTCGGGTGAGGGCGATGCAACTCGCGGTCAACTGCGGGATGTGCCTGATGCGGATAGTTTGTATTTCACCATGCTGAATCACAATAAACGCTCGCTAACGGTGAATACCAAAACCCCCGAAGGGAAAGAAATCCTTGAGCGCTTAATTAAGCAATGCGATGTCCTCGTTGAAAATTTTGCTCCGGGCGCACTTGATCGAATGGGTTTTACCTGGGAACGCATTCAAGAGCTAAATCCTAAAATGATTATGGCCTCAGTAAAAGGTTTTGGTCCTGGTCCATTTGAAGATTGTAAGGTGTATGAAAACGTCGCCCAATGTGCGGGTGGCTCTGCTTCGACTACGGGTTTTGATGATGGCCCGCCCACTGTCACTGGCGCACAAATTGGTGATAGCGGTACGGGCTTGCATCTGGCATTAGGTATTGTTACTGCCTTATATCAACGCACCCATTCTGGCAAAGGTCAAAAAGTATTAGCAGCCATGCAAGATGCAGTCTTAAATTTATGTCGCGTGAAGTTGCGCGATCAGCAGCGCCTAGATCGCACAGGCGTGATGAAAGAATATCCGCAATTTCCTAATGGCCACTTTGGCGACGCAGTGCCGCGCTCGGGAAATGCTTCTGGTGGTGGGCAGCCCGGCTGGATTTTGAAGTGTAAAGGCTGGGAGACTGATCCTAATTCCTATATTTATGTTGTCGTGCAAGCGCCTGTATGGGATGGAATTTGCAAAGTGATCGGTCGCGAAGACTGGATTACCGACCCTGATTACGCTAAACCAGTCGCACGCTTACCAAGGCTAATGACTATTTTTGCTGAAATTGAAAAATGGACGATTCAGCATTCGAAATTTGATGTGATGAATACCTTGAATAAATACGATGTGCCATGCGGCCCAATTTTATCGATGAAAGAATTGGCCGAAGAGCCAGCTTTGCGGGCTACTGGCACGATTGTTGAAGTCGATCATCCAGTACGCGGTAAATACCTCACAGTTGGTAATCCAATCAAAATGTCGGATAGCATTACTGAAGTGACTCGCTCACCTTTACTGGGCGAACATACCGACGAAATTCTCCGAGAGTTGGGTTTTAGCTTAGAAGAGTTAACTGCTTTACGTGCTAAGGAAGTTATTTAGGCAACAGTTTCATTTGGTAGATTAATCCAAGGGGTGTTGTATGCGCATTGCTTTAATTGGTAGTCAAGATTTTGGTAAGGCAGCATTAGAGGCTTTTCTAAAGCGTGGCGATGAAGTGGTGGCCGTTTTTTGTCCGCCCGATAATCCCAAGTCGAGCAAGCCCGAGGTGCTTAAGGAAGCCACTATAGCGCTAGGCTTAAAACCTTTGCAATTTGCTTCGCTCAAATCTCCTGAAGCTGCACAAGCCTTAGCCGACAGCAAAGCTGAAATTGGTGTGATGGCTTATGTGCTGCAATTTGTGCCGCAAGAATTTGTGCAAATTCCTAAATTTGGCATGATTCAGTATCACCCTTCATTGCTCCCCCGATATCGCGGGCCTAGCGCAATAAACTGGGCCATTGCCTTAGGTGAAACTAAAACGGGCTTAACGATATTTCGGCCCAGCGATGGCTTGGATGAGGGCGCTGTTATCTTGCAAAAAGAGGTGGCCATTGGACCTAACGATAGTTTGGGCAAAGTGTATTTTGATCACCTCTTTCCCTTGGGTATCGCCGCATTAATGGAGGCCGCTGATTTGGTCGTGGCAGGTAAGCATAGCGAGCAAATGCAAGATGAATCGCAAGCCAATTATGAGGGTTGGTTTGATCAGGCGGCTACCCGTATCTACTGGACCTCGCATCTACAGCGCATTTATGATTTGATTCGGGCTGCAAACCCAGCGCCTGGTGCATGGACAAGCTTTGGTGGTGAAAAAATCACCATTTTCGACGCAGCTAAGCATGTGACCCGGACCTATTCAGCAGTCCGTGGCAAGCCTGGAGTAATAACGGAAATGGGTCCGCAGAGTATTTTCATTGCCTGTCATGGCGGAGAAATTGAAGTATTAAAAGCCAAGTCAGCCAAAGTAGCGAATGGTAGCAAGGTCTCCGGAGCTGAATTAGCAGTTGGCTTAGGTTTACAGCTTTGTCAAAGCCTAGATCTTTCTTAGCAAAACTGCTGATCACATTACTTATTTGACGATGTTATCGGTGAAATCGATTGCATCTATCGTTGTTTTTATTGCCTGGCAGGCCATCTCTTGCTCGGCTTTTGGCCAAAGCAAACTGCCTGAAGAGGTCGTTTTTGTGCCGAAA
This sequence comes from uncultured beta proteobacterium, assembly GCA_903837335.1. Taxonomy (GTDB): domain Bacteria; phylum Pseudomonadota; class Gammaproteobacteria; order Burkholderiales; family Burkholderiaceae; genus Polynucleobacter. The sequence continues at coordinate 18,352 of CAILUH010000163.1, forward strand.
AAATTGTTTTTAGGATCGGTTGCACTGGAAACCACCATCTTTAAGCCGGTTGGTGATGGACCTTTTCCTTTGGTCATCATTAATCACGGTAAAGCGAATGGCTTAACCCAATTTCAGGCGAGGTATCGGCCCCTATCACCGGTGCGGTATTTCTTGGAGCGTAATTACGTCGTCTTCGTACCCATGCGTCAAGGATTTTCTAAGTCGAGTGGACATTACATGGGCGGCGGCTGCAGCATGGAGGCGAATGGGCTCAATCAAGCAGAAGATATTCCGCCAGTGATTACTTTTGCGCATCAACTTCCTTATATCGATAAGACACGGACGTTAATTGTTGGTCAGTCGCATGGCGGCTGGACCACGCTTGCCTACGGCGCAAGTAAACCCGACCCATCGGTGAAGGGCCTGATTAATTTTGCTGGCGGCTTAAGAAGGGAGGGCTGTGGTGACTGGCAAAGCGATTTATATAAAACAGCCGGCATATTTGGTCAGGAAACTACGCTTCCAAGCCTCTGGTTATATGGTGATAATGACAGTTATTTCAGCCGCCAATTGTCAGATCTCATGTTTGCAAACTATCATCGCGGTAACCCAAATGCAAAATTGATTAACTATGGCAGCTTTGGCTCAGACTCTCATCTACTTTTTACCAGCACCGATGGAAAGATAATTTGGCAACCTTATGTCAATCAATTTTTAGAAAGCCTTGGACTGCCAAGTAAAGTAGTCAATTAGCTGCTTAGACTTCTAAATTATCAATCAGCCGGGTTTTACCTAATTTTGCCGCGGCCAATATGACTAAGGGCGTATTGTCATTGGGGCTTGGTATTGATAAGTCTTTCTGCTGCCGAATGGCTATATAGTCCGGCTTCCAGCCACGTGCGATTAAGGCGTCTTTCGCTTTTTGTTCTAGGCGTAAAAATTGTTTCGGGTCGCTTGCGCCTAAACTCAATATTTCGTGGCGCAAATCTTCAAGGGCAATTTTCAGCTGCGGCGCTTCCGTGCGCTCGTTTTGCGAAAGATAGGAGTTGCGAGAGGAAAGGGCTAGGCCATCTTCAGCGCGGATGGTTTCGGCAGAAATAATTTGCATGGGTAGGGCAAATTGTTGCACCATGCGGCGAACAATCATTAATTGTTGGTAATCTTTTTTACCAAAAATGGAGACGCTAGGCTGTACACAGGAAAAAAGTTTCATTACAACCGTGCAAACGCCGATAAAAAATCCTGGCCGAAACTCACCCTCAAGAATATCGCCTAATTGTTGTGGCGGATTAATCCGGTATTCTTGTGGCTCGGGGTATAAATCTTTTTCGCGCGGCGCAAACAAAACATAAACCCCTTCTTTTTCGAGTTTAGCGATGTCGGCATCCATTGTGCGCGGATAGGAATCAAAATCCTCACCCGGGCCAAATTGCAAGCGATTAACAAAGATACTCGCCACGACAGGGTCGCCATATTGCCGAGCTAAGCGCATTAAAGAGAGGTGCCCTTCATGTAAATTACCCATCGTGGGTACAAAAGAAGCGCGATTTTGGCCACGCAAGTGCGCGCGCAGCTCCTGTATATCGCTAATAATTTTCATGTATTTGGCGAATAGGCCAAGCGCACATAAATTGGGGCATAGGGCTCTGCTTGAGTGATTTCGATTAAGGCTTCACGCGAGAGCTCTAACATGGCAATAAAATTAACGATAATAACTGCCACCCCCATGCCAGTAGCAATCGCCTCGTCAAATAATTCACTAAATTCAACGAAGCGGGTATTTTGTAGGCGGCGCAAAATGCGGGTCATAAAATCGCGCACCGATAATTCTTCACGGGTAATGGTGTGATGGGCATTGAGATTGGCACGATGTAAAACGTCACGCCAAGCTGTCTGTAAGTCACTAATATTTACATCGGGCCAAACGACTGCTACCGTAGTATCGATGTGGCCATGAGCAATTTGAAAGTCGCGACCTTGTTGCGGCATACGCTCTAATTCTTGCGCAGCTAATTTCATTCGTTCGTATTCTAATAAGCGTCGTACTAATTCAGCGCGCGGATCTTCAACCTCTTCATCGCTATCGGCTTTTTTCATTGGCAAGAGCATGCGCGATTTAATTTCGATGAGCATTGCCGCCATTAATAAGTATTCGGCAGCAAGTTCTAAATTGATGTGACGAATTTGATCAATGTAGATGAGGTACTGTTTAGTCACCTCTGCCATGGGAATATCGAGCACATTGAAATTTTGTTTGCGAATCAGATATAGCAATAAATCTAGCGGCCCCTCGAAAGCTTCTAAAAAAACTTCTAAGGCATCGGGCGGAATATAAAGATCAGTAGGGAGCTGGAAAAGAGGCTCCCCATATAACTTAGCAAAAGCTTCCGACATCCCATCGGTGACTGATGGGGTACTGTCGTTTTCGCTCGCGATTGAATCAATCATTCGAGTAGACGTAAGCGCGTTGCCTTATTTTTGCCTCAAGGGCGCGACGCTGATCTTCTGCACTGATTGGTTTTTTATCCCAAAGTAAGGCACGCCCCTCTTGCTGGCCTGCCTCTAAATTGGGACGATCGGCCTTTAGTTGCGTTAAAAAGCGGGTGATATCGGACTGATATTTTTTCATGGGAATGCAAATTTCTTAATGTTTTCAGTAACTTATGGTAATTAATACGGGCTTTACTGCTTTACCAACCCACCATTATTAACGATTTTGCGATCCCTCAAGGGCTTATTGATTTGCTGAAACTAAGGCTTCAATTTGGCTACTTTCAACTCGGCCCATTAAATGTTGGTAAGGCTGAATGGGATTTTTACTACTTAAGGGCACAGCAATATCCTGCCATTGCTGTGGTGGCAGGTTTAAAAATTGTTCAACGCGGATCGCGACCTGCGGGAGCACTGGTTTTAAATAAAGACTGAGTGCGCGAAAGGCTTCAAGGGTAACGCTACATACGGTTTGTAAGTCTGCTTTACGTGTAGGGTCCTTCGCGAGATCCCAAGGTTTTTGCTCATCGACAAACGCATTTACCAAGTCTGCCAATTCCATCGCGAGTCTTAACGCTTTTGCAAATTCACGTTCTTCATAAAGCGTTGCAATGGGCTCGCTGGCAGCGCGAATTTGCTTAAGCAAAGCATGTGACATAGCAGCATCATGCACTTGCCCAGCAAATTGCTTGACTAAAAATCCAGCACTACGGCTCGCAATATTGACGTATTTACCAATGAGGTCGCTATTGACACGGGCAATAAAATCTTGCAAATTCAGATCTAAATCTTCCATGCTGGCATTTAGCTTGGTAGCAAAGTAATAGCGAAACCATTCTGGATTAAAGCCGGTTTCAATTACGCTATGCGCAGAAATTAAGGTGCCACGCGACTTACTCATTTTTTCGCCATCGACTGTCAGAAAGCCATGAGCAAAAATATTGGTTGGTGTTCGATAGCCAGAAAAATGCAGAGTGGCCGGCCAAAAAAGGGTATGGAAATAAAGGATGTCTTTACCAATAAAATGATACTGCTCGGTGGTGGTGTTGGGCCTTACCCACGCTTCGAAATCCAACCCCTTTTGTTGGCAGTAATTGAGAAAGCTGGCGTAATAACCAATTGGGGCGTCGAGCCAAACATAAAAATATTTTCCAGGTGCATCAGGAATTTCAAAGCCAAAATAGGGGGCATCGCGCGAAATATCCCAATCGCTTAATTTACTTTCGCCAGCTTCGCCAACCCACTCTTTCATTTTATTGCGGGCTTCTGCTTGTAATGGGGTTTTGACTTGTGTCCATTCGCGTAAAAAAGTTTCACAGCGGGGATCAGACAGTTTGAAGAAATAATGTTCTGAGGCCTTGCGAATTGGTGTCGCGCCACTGACTACGGAATAAGGCTTGATTAAATCGGTGGGCGCATAGGTGGCGCCACATTTTTCGCAAGAATCACCATATTGATCAACTGCATTGCATTTAGGGCAATTCCCTTTAATAAAGCGATCGGGCAAAAACATTTCTTTGACAGGATCATAAGCTTGCTCAATCGTGCGCTTTTCAATTAGGCCAGCTTCGCGCAACTGAATGTAAATCGCACTTGCGAGGGTTTTATTTTCTGGGCTATCCGTGGTGTAGTAGTTATCAAAAGAAATTTGAAAGGCGTCAAAATCGCGTTTATGTTCTTGCCAGACTTTGGTAATTAAGGCTTGTGGAGTAATGCCTTCCTGTTCAGCACGCAGCATAATCGGCGTGCCGTGCGTATCATCAGCGCAAACATAGTGCACTTCATGACCTCTAAGACGTTGAAAGCGCACCCAAATATCGGTTTGCACGTACTCCACTAAATGACCAATATGAATTTGGCCATTGGCATAGGGCAGCGCAGAGGTGACTAGCATCCGCCGCGACGACTGCGTTTGGGCTGGGGAGGACAAATTGGGCTTGGGGCTACTCATACAGGGTTAATTCACTTCTCTTCATATCGGCATAAAGCACTTGGTTGCAAAACCTCAATTATGCTGGGTCAGCAGCAATTTTAGACTGCGGTTAAAGTGATGGGCCATGAGTTCGCAAATCATCCTCTCAAAAGCCACGGTGCCAGTTGTTCAGGAAGTGGGCATTACAGATGAGCTTGGGCGGAAAAAAACCACTTTCATCCCTTGTGAGCGTTCTCTCACGATTTATTTAGATAAGCGTGAGGTCGTGACCTTAATGACCCTCGGGGCCGCCCCAGAGGCCTTAGTGCTGGGGTATTTGCTCAATCAACGCTTAGTCGAGTCACCCGATGATATTCACAGCATTCAGGTCGATTGGGAGACCGATTCAGCGGCTGTGAAAACGCATCACAACTCGGTGGATATCGATGCCCTGACGAGCAAACGGGTGGTAACTACCGGTTGCGGACAAGGGACTATGTTTGGTAACTTAATGGAGGATATGCAGCAGATACGTTTGCCTGCTGGTCCCAAGTTAGCCCAAGCAGCCATTATTTCTCTGCTGGATACAGTCAGAGCCTTTGAGTCGATTTATAAGCAAGCTGGCTCAGTACATGCCTGTGCAGTGTTTGAGCGCCTGGCTGAAGATAAGTTAAGCTTGCTGCATTTTGTTGAGGATGTTGGCCGGCACAATGCTGTCGACTCTATTTCTGGCTTGCTTTGGCTTGCGAACCTACCCGGGCGGGATTTAGTGTTTTATACAACAGGGCGACTCACTTCTGAGATGGTCATTAAGGGCGCGCAGATGGGCATTCCCTTTCTCTTAACCCGGTCAGGCGTAACTCAAATGGGTCTGGAGTTAGCCCAGAAAACCAATTTAACCTTACTAGCGCGTTGCTCAGGCAAGCATTTTGAGATCTATAACGCCGCTGAACGGGTCGTTTTAGCCAATCCCGCCGGCTAATTTACCCCTAGAGGGGCAGGTTGGTTTTACAATGCCGCCATGACTATTAAATCAGATGCCTGGATTCGACGGATGGCTGCAGAGGGAATGATTAGCCCCTTTGAGCCTGGCCAAGTACGCCTTAACGCAGCGGGGCAAAAAATTGTTAGCTATGGCACTTCAAGCTATGGCTACGATATTCGTTGCGCAAATGAATTTAAGATTTTTACCAACATCAACAGTACGATTGTTGATCCAAAACAGTTCGATGAAAAATCATTTGTCGATTTTAATGGCGACGTATGCATCATCCCGCCCAATTCATTTGCCTTGGCACGCACCGTTGAGTATTTCAAAATTCCGCGCAGCGTATTAACGATTTGCGTTGGCAAAAGTACTTACGCACGCTGCGGCATCATTGTTAATGTCACGCCATTTGAGCCAGAGTGGGAGGGTTATGTCACGCTGGAGTTTTCTAATACGACACCGTTGCCTGCAAAAATCTATGCTGGTGAAGGTTGTGCTCAAGTGCTCTTTTTCGAGAGCGACGAGGTTTGCGAAACTTCGTATAAAGATCGGGGCGGTAAATATCAGGGTCAGCAGGGCGTAACCCTGCCTAAAGCCTAACTAAGTCTAACTAAGCCTAAGCAGTCTTAACAACGCATTAGAAAGTCGCCATGAAATTTCGCTTTCCAATTATTATTATTGATGAAGACTTTCGTTCCGAAAACATCTCCGGTTCTGGTATTCGCGATCTAGCTGAAGCAATTGAGGGTGAAGGTATCGAAGTGATTGGCCTAACCAGTTATGGCGATCTCACTTCATTTGCCCAGCAAGCTTCGCGGGCCTCCTGTTTTATTTTGTCGATTGACGATGAAGAGTTTTTAACTGACTCCGAGAGCAACGAATTGCCAGCGTTAAATAATTTGCGCGCTTTTATTGTCGAGGTACGTAAACGCAACGAAGATATTCCGATTTTCTTGTATGGCGAGACCCGCACTTCGCGCCATATGCCAAATGACATCTTACGCGAATTACATGGCTTCATTCATATGAATGAAGATACACCTGAGTTTGTAGCCCGCCATATTATTCGTGAAGCTAAGGTCTACCTCGATTCATTATCGCCACCGTTCTTTAAGGCACTAACCCATTACGCCTCGGAAGGTTCTTATTCTTGGCATTGCCCCGGCCATTCTGGTGGCGTTGCTTTTCTTAAAAGTCCAGTGGGACGTATGTTCCACCAATTCTTTGGTGAGAATATGTTGCGGGCCGACGTCTGCAATGCGGTAGAAGAATTGGGTCAACTCTTAGACCATACCGGACCTGTATTAGCTAGCGAACGCAATGCCGCCCGTATTTTTGGTGCCGATCATTTATTTTTTGTCACCAACGGCACTTCAACATCAAACAAAATTGTTTGGCATTCTACGGTTGCTCCTGGCGATGTAGTGCTAGTCGATCGCAATTGCCATAAGTCGGTTATTCACGCCATTACGATGATGGGAGCGATACCCGTTTTCTTAATGCCTACCCGTAATCATTTGGGCATTATTGGCCCTATTCCTAAAGAAGAGTTTGAGTGGGTCAACATTAAAAAGAAAATTGATGCAAACCCATTCATTAAAGATAAGAATGTGATTCCCCGCGTCATGACCTTAACGCAAAGCACCTACGACGGCATTATTTATAACGTTGAGATGATTAAAGCCATGCTCGATGGCAAAGTCGATTCTTTACATTTTGATGAAGCTTGGTTGCCCCATGCTGCTTTTCATCCCTTCTATAAAAACATGCATGCCGTAGGTGATGATCAGCCGCGACCGAAAAAGAGCTTGCTGTTTTCTACGCAATCAACCCATAAATTGTTGGCCGGCTTATCGCAAGCATCGCAAGTCTTAGTGCAAGATGCGGAAGAACGGAAGTTAGATCGCGAGTCTTTCAATGAGGCTTATTTAATGCACACCTCTACGAGCCCACAGTACGCCATCATTGCTTCTTGTGACGTCTCAGCGGCGATGATGGAGTCGCCAGGCGGTACAACTTTGGTTGAGGAGTCGATTGCAGAAGCAATGGACTTCCGCCGCGCTATGCGTGAAGTAGATGCAAAATTTGGCGCAGACTGGTGGTTTCAGGTGTGGGGCCCAGACCAAATTGCGGAAGAAGGTATTGGTGAGCGCGCGGATTGGATCTTGCAGCCCAATGCGCAGTGGCATGACTTTGGTAATTTGGCGCCTGACTTCAATATGCTTGACCCAATTAAAGCCACAGTAGTCACTCCCGGCTTAAATATCGAAGGGGTGTTTGGCGAAATGGGCATTCCAGCTGCTATTGTCACCAAATATTTAGCGGAACATGGCGTGATTGTGGAGAAGTGCGGGCTCTATTCTTTCTTCATTATGTTTACGATTGGCATTACCAAGGGCCGCTGGAATACCCTCGTTACAGAACTGCAACAATTTAAAGATCATTTTGAAAAAAATCAGCCCTTATGGAAAGTCTTGCCTGAGTTCGTTGCCAAATATCCACTGTATGAGCGCATTGGCTTAAAAGAAATTTCTGCGCAAATTCATGATTTTTATAAAAGCCATGATGTTGCAAGAATGACCACGGAAATGTATACCTCGGATATGGTACCCGCCATGGTACCTGCTGAGGCATGGGCCAAGATGGCGCATAAGGAAGTGGATCGGGTGTCGATTGATGATTTAGAAGGACGCGTTACCGCCATGCTGGTGACGCCTTATCCACCGGGCATTCCTCTTTTGATTCCCGGGGAGCGGTTTAATCGCCGTATTGTTGATTACCTCAAATTTGCCCGTGACTTTAATAAGCGCTTCCCAGGTTTTGAGACCGATGTACATGGCTTAGTGAAACGTGAGGTCGATGGACACAGCGAATATTTCGTTGACTGCGTAAAAACTACCGCCGTAAAACAACTAAGCTAAGTTAGCTTGCTAAGTCGGCCCGCGCTTGCTTAATAGCGGCAAGCACTTGTTTTGGCGCAGTTCCGCCGAGATGAGCGCGAGCCTCAACAGAACCCTGCACTTGCAATAAAGCAAATACATCTTCAGTCAATAAATTCGGCTGGCCCTGTAAGCCGCAGGCGCTTTGCAATTCAGCTAAGGTGAGCGCGTCAAGAGCGCACGACCGATTAACGCACGTTTTCACCGCAAGGGCTACTGCCTCATGCGCATCGCGAAATGGCAAACCCTTTTTAACTAAATAATCAGCTAGATCGGTTGCCGTAGAAAAGCCTTGTTCAGCTGCCGCTAACATCACTGGCGCATTGACCACAATATGCGGCACGAGATCGGCAAAAATACGCAGTGTATCGAGCAGCGTATCTGCCGCATCAAAGAGCGGCTCTTTATCTTCCTGGTTATCTTTGTTATAGGCTAGAGGTTGGCTTTTCATCAGGGTTAAGAGGGCGATGAGATCACCATAAACCCGACCTGTTTTGCCGCGTGCTAATTCAGGTACATCAGGATTTTTCTTTTGCGGCATGATTGAGCTACCAGTACAAAAGCGATCGGGAAGATCAATAAAGCCAAAGCGCGGACTTAACCAGAGCACTAGCTCTTCGGCAAAGCGTGAAATATGCATCATGCAAGTGGCAGCGACTGCGCAAAACTCAATTGCAAAATCACGATCAGATACTGCGTCTAAAGAATTGCGGCAAAGACCATCAAACCCAAGTGCTTTTGCGACCTGCAGACGATCAATCGGATAACTAGTTCCAGCTAAAGCTGCCGCACCCAGCGGCAATTGATTAAGGCGTTTACGGCAATCGGCCAGTCGACTTGTATCGCGACTAAACATTTCATAGTAAGCCAACATGTGATGCCCAAAGGTAACGGGTTGCGCCACTTGTAAGTGTGTATGACCGGGCATGATGACTGCAGCATGTTGCTCGGCTAAATTGAGAAAAGCCGTGCGCAGTTGAGTGAGTGCCTCAGCCGTGTCATCGATAGTCGCGCGCAAAAAGAGTCGCAAATCGGTGGCTACTTGATCGTTGCGTGAACGACCAGTATGGAGTCGTTTTCCCGCATCGCCAGCTAACTCGATCAGACGGGCTTCGATATTCAAGTGCACATCTTCCAAAGCCAGTTGCCATTGAAATTGACCTGCGGCAATTTCACTGCGAATCTGCGCCATACCCGCTTCTATAGCCGCTAAGTCTGCTGCGCTAATAATCTTTTGTTGTGCCAACATAGCGGCATGCGCTAAGGATGCCGTGATATCCACTTGCGCAAGGCGGTGGTCAAAACCAATCGAGGCGGTATAGCGTTGCACCAGCGCATCAACGGGTTCTGTAAACCGTCCTGACCAGGCTTGGGCTTTATTGGCAAGGGAATTTTTAGATGAGCTCATAAACACAGTATATTGTGGCAAGTTATGTTGATATTTTAATTCCGATGCAGACCAATCCTAACCCCCTCAGTTTAACCATTGCTTCACGTGAAAGCCGCCTAGCAATGTGGCAGGCCGAATATGTCCGTGATTGCTTACAAAGCCTCTATCCTGAGTGCGTCATCACCATTTTAGGTATGACCACCCGCGGCGACCAGATTTTGGACCAATCTCTCTCAAAAGTGGGCGGCAAAGGCCTATTTGTCAAGGAATTAGAGACCGCCCTTGAAGATGGCAGGGCTGATTTAGCAGTTCATTCGCTCAAAGATGTGCCGATGAATATGCCCGAGGGGTTCGAGCTGGCTTGCGTGATGGAACGAGAAGAGGCTCGCGATGCCTTGGTCTCGAATGACTATCAATCCCTTGATGATTTACCCAAGGGCGCCATTGTGGGAACTTCAAGCCTGCGTCGCGAAGCGGTCTTACGCGCCTCATACCCACATTTACAGATTCAGTCTTTACGGGGTAATTTAGACACCCGTTTAGGTAAATTAGATCAAGGTCAATATCACGCCATCATTTTGGCTGCTGCAGGCCTTAAGCGTTTAGGCTTAGCTGCGCGGATTAAAGCACTCTTACCACTCGATCCATTTACGCCTGCGGCAGGTCAGGGTGCACTCGGAATTGAAATTCATTCCCGTAACACTGCAATGCGGGCGATCTTGGCGCCTTTAAATGACCCTGCTACTTGGTTGGCAGTCAGTGCCGAGCGGATGGTATCTCGCCAATTGGGCGGCTCTTGTCAGGTCCCCTTAGCAGCACATGCAGTATGGAATGGCGCTCAATTAGAGCTACGTTCTTTTGTGGCGAGCCCCGATGGGTTACAAATCTGTGAAGCTGCCGCCAGTAGTCCAGTTGTCGATTTAGTGATGGCTGAAGTGCTAGGCCTAAAGGTGGCAGACGATTTAATTTTGCAGGGTGCAGCCGCATTGATTCCTGCGCCATTGCCCTAGGCTTTTTGGTTGAATTGGGTCATGAGCGCCTTAACGATTGCCCCGACCATTATTGTGACGCGTCCGATTGGGCAGGCACAACAATTAATTGCGCAATTGCAAACTGCCTTATCTACAGCGCCGAACCCAATAGCGCAGCAGACTACCGTATTAGCTTTACCGCTACTTAAAATTATTCCCAAATCCGATTTTCAATTACAAGTTGATATCCCCGCGGCAATCAGTCAGGCTGATCTGGTTATTTTTGTTAGCCCAAATGCCATTGAGTGCGGCATGCGTTTACTTAGCGCTCCTTGGCATGAATTAGCGCCGATGCAGTTGCGAGTTGGAGTGATGGGCGAAAGTAGTAAAAAATCACTCTTGCAGCATGGGGTCGATTCCCAAATGATTTTGTTGCCACGAAATCCCCAGCAGTGGGATTCAGAAGGTTTATGGCAGACATTGCAAGCAGAGCAAAAAAAACACGATTGGGATTGGACTGAACGCCGAGTCATTATTTTTAAAGGGGATGGCGGCCGTGAATGGTTGGCCGATACTTTATTGGCGGCGGGAGCACAGCTAGAAACTTTTGCGGTATACAGCCGAGTACCTTTAGAAAAATCACACCCATTATGGCAAGCAATTCAGGTAAATCCTAGGGATAAAAAGCTTTGGCTACTAACTTCTTCTGAGGCTGTACGTTATTTAGGGCAGTCCGATAAAGATCAGGTAGCGCTAAATTTACAGCTGGCAAGCGCTTTATGTCCGCATCAAAATATCGCGACGCTAGCTAGCGAAATTGGTTTTGGTGACGTACGACTCTGCGAGTCGGGCGACGCTGCTTTAATTAAAGCAAGTTTGCAGTGGGTGGAGGAGCTAGCAGTAGAAGTAGACCCGGTAAAAATAATTCGCTAACTAACAGCGGATGACCGTTAAGGAAATACATCGTGCGCCGGGCCCACAACTGCGGAGGAAGCCCGGGGTATTTTTTTTGACAAGCACGCCAGATAGCTTGCTTGCGGTTGAGGCGGGCAATATGGCGGACAGTTTTGCTGCTGATGCCATAGGTATTGGCAAATAAAACTGCGCCTAAGGGCTTATTGCCTAACTTTAAAATGCGGCGGTTATGCCCCCCTGAGCTAGTACTTGGAATGACGCTGCGCGCCACCACTACCGGTATACCTTGAACACAAAGCAGCACTTCTCGCACGCGACAACGCTGCAGTGGTTTTTTAAATAAACGGGATTCTTCAGGTAAAACATGTTGTAGTTCATCGGCTAGCACGATGACCTCTAAACGCTGAGCACTAGCCAATTCAATTTTTTTGGTCAGCGAGCCACTGTCACTAAGCCAGTCTTGCCAAGCGGGTGGTGCACGATGCAGACCACCTTTGGCGCGTAAGGCACCACCAGAATCGACCCGATTCCATGCAGAACGGAGACGATTGTGGTGGGTCAAGATTAACTACTGCTATAGGATTTGCGCGGCGCGCCTGATTTGGGTTTAGCAAATTTGGGGCCAGTGCGATTATCGGTTGGTCGAGCAGAACGCGATTCTGGACGCGAGTCTGAACGTGAAGCATAACCACCCGTGGTGGCTTTGCCAGCATAGCCACCGCCGCCACCCGTTTTACCGGCATATCCACCAGTGCTAGTTTTGCCAGCATAGCCACCGCCACCGCCGCCGCCACCAGAGCGTCCACCTCCAGCGCCAGTGCGACCACCAGGTCTGCCACCACCGCCGCCACCAGAGCGACCACGTCCACCACCAGGTCGGCCAGAGCCAGCATTGGGGTTAGCAGTGGGCTCAAGGCCCGCAATGACCGATGATGGAATATCTTGTTGGGTAAAGCGCTCAATTGCTCTGATCTTGACGCGATCACGATGTTCAACCAAAGTAATCGCAGTGCCATTACGACCAGCACGACCCGTTCTACCAATCCGATGGGTATAGTCTTCGGGTTTCATTGGCAGGCCAAAATTAATCACGTGACTAATGCGGGGTACGTCAATGCCGCGAGCAGCAACATCGGTGGCCACCAAAATTTTAGTATGGCCTTTACGCAACGAATCTAAGCGCCGCATACGCACTGCTTGGGGCATTGCGCCGTGTAAAGCGCTGGCTTCATAACCATTCGCGCGCAAGGTGTCAGCAATTTTTTCGCTTTCCACTTGGGTGCTAGCAAAAACCACAGCTTGATCTAACTCAGGATCCGACAGCAAGTGGGCGAGCAAGCGATGCTTGTGCGCCATGTTATCGGCCCAATGTAATTTTTGCGCAATATTGGCGTGGACATCACCAGCATGGGCTAATTCAATACGACCAGCTTGTTTGGTTAAGCGGGTTGCTAATGACATTACTTTAGGATCAAAGGTTGCTGAAAACATCAAGGTTTGCTTGCGACCACGGCATAGCTGGTCAATGGCTTCGAGATCGTCAGCAAAACCCATATCGAGCATGCGATCAGCTTCATCAATCACTAATTGTTGAACATCATCTAAACGCAGTGCGCGCGTTTTATTCAAATCCAGTAAGCGACCTGGAGTAGCCACAACTAAAAGGGCGCCTTTAAGCGCTTGGATTTGTTTGCCATAGGGCATACCACCCATGACGATAGCAATGCGGATGCCTTTAATGCCGCGTGATAAATTAATCGCATCGGCAGCAACTTGTTGCGCTAATTCACGGGTTGGGCAAAGCACTAACACTTTCGGTTGTGCGCGACCAGGTACAGGTGAACCATGGGGGTTGCTAGCCACCAATTGATGTAAGAGGGGTAATAAAAAGGCAGCGGTTTTTCCACTACCAGTTTGGCTGCTTACTAACCAGTCGCCACCACTCATTGCAGCAGGAATAACCTGTGCTTGGACAGGGGTCGCAGCAGTAAAGCCTAAGCTAGTAACATTGTTAAGCAGGGGCTCTGCTAAACCAAAAGAGGCAAACAAAGTTGGCTCTAAAGGATTCTTACCTTTGCTAGGCACGTGGGTTGTTTCATTTGTGTAAGTCATGTCTTCACATCCCGTTGGGGATGTCTCCGGTTGTGCGCTTCGGTTGTTCTCTCAATGAGATACGCGAGCGCGATGGTCTATATAAGGCATCGACCATCAGACAAGCGGCAGCGGGGCTATAAACACAATTTTTAAGCAACTTTGAACTACAGTAGTGCTGAATATGTGAAGCAAAATCGCTGAAATGTGTAAATTGCTGGGGGCGATGTTTCAAAAAGCCTCCTATTATGGCAGATTTGATCAATTAAAGCAAGGGTATATCACTAGAGATGAATTGGACTGAGCTCGGTTTAAGTGTCGGTATTGTAAATTTCCCCACCTATCTTTTGGGCACCATCATCATCGTGCTTTTGCCCGGACCAAACTCACTCTATGTTTTAACCATTTCTGCGCAGCGGGGATGGCGAGCTGGAGCATGGGGTGCCTGCGGGATATTTTTTGGCGACTCCATTTTGATGTTGGCGATTGCGCTTGGTGTTACTGGTTTATTAAGCGCCTCACCAATGACGTTTGCGGTAGTGCGTTATCTCGGCGCAGCTTATTTAGCGTGGTTAGGTTGGGGACTGATTCGGGGTGGGATCAGGCGTTGGCCAAAGGCGCAGGCGTTTTCACCCAAGGATGCCTTTGCCGCTATTCGTTTGGCGCAACTCCATCCTTTGTGGGCTGCATTGGCTTTATCGCTGACAAATCCAAAAGCCATTTTTTTCTTTGCGTCTTTTTTTGCGCAATTTGTTGACCCTACTTTTGCATATCCAAGCCTGAGTTTTTTCTATTTAGCTGTCGTTACGCAAATCTTAAGTATGTCGTATTTAGCTATGCTGATTGGCGCAGGACAATTTTTCTTACATTTATTTCAAACACATCTACGTTGGTCAGCCATTTTATGGATGATGGTCGGTGTACTCTTTATTGTATTTGGTATCCATTTGCTGATTTCTTAGAGCTCGGCTAAGATCGGTAAATATCAATCGCGGAGGACAAGTTATGAATGGAGTGCAATTAGAAACAGCCACCTTAGGTGGCGGATGCTTTTGGTGTCTTGAAGCGGTTTACCAGCAGGTGCGCGGAGTAACTGCTGTCGTTTCAGGTTATGCGGGAGGCGCTGGCGCCAACCCGACCTATGAAGCAGTTTGCGCTGGTGTTACAGGGCATGCAGAGGTAGTCGCGGTTGAATTTGATCCGCAGCAAGTTAGCTATCGCGATTTATTGGAAATCTTTTTTGTGATTCATGATCCGACGACCTTAAACCGGCAGGGCAATGATATTGGCTCCCAGTATCGCTCGGTAATTTATACCAATAGTGCGGAGCAAGAGAAAACGGCACATGAAGTTGTTGCTGAATTAACTCGTGAAAATGCATATGGTTCACCGATCGTCACGGAAATTCAAGCTAGCCCAATTTTTTATGCCGCTGAGGCTTATCACCAAAATTATTTTCGCAATCATCCGGCTCAAGGCTATTGCGCTGCCATCATTGCGCCAAAGCTGAGTAAATTTAGGGCTAAATTTAAATCACTCCTAAACGCTGCTGCTTAAGCTACTTTTTTTGCTCGCTTAGGGTGCTAAACGTGAAATACGCCAAGCATTATTTAGTTCTGGTGCAGGGGTAGTCAGGCGCTGATAGCGAATGCGATCATGCAAGCGTGAGGGTCGACCTTGCCAAAACTCAATCTCTTCAGCCCATAAACAATAGCCACCCCAGTGTTTCGGGCGGGGTGGCGTTGTGCCAAATTGTTTTTCAAAACGCTGCTCGGCCGTCTCTAGATATTCGCGGTTAGGGATTTCAGTACTCTGGGGTGAGGCCCAAGCACCAATGCGCGAAGCAAGAGGACGCGAAATAAAGTATGCATCGCTTTCCGCGGCCGCTATGCGGCTGACTAATCCTGAAATGCGTACTTGGCGCTCGAGCTCATGCCAGTAAAATAACAATGCAGCTTGGGGCCGCTCGGCCAGCTCTTGCCCCTTTTGGCTTTGGTAGTTGGTGAAAAAGGTAAAGCCTGCGGCATCAGCGCCCTTGAGGAGTACTGTGCGCAAGGATGGTTTGCCTAAGGCATCCGCCGTGCCTAGGGTCATGGCGTTGGGTTCTGGGCATTGCGCGTTTTTAGCTTGCTCAAACCAAGTGTGAAATAAAGAGAGTGGATCGGCAGGCACATCGTTTTCAGATAGCTGTCCGCGAACATAGTTTTTACGAAGATCTGCAATGGTGTTCATGAATTCAGTATAAAGAGAGCTTATGAGTAATGGAACTAGGGCAAATTTTGTTGCCAACGAAGGGGTAGGTGAGGCGGTTACCGCAGGCGTTGGTGCCGCGGTAGGTCGCCGCTTCATTGGGGTGGCTAAATTGTATGGCGACGCTGCATTCCAACAGTTTCAGCAAGCTACTGTAGTAGTGGCGGGTCTCGGGGGTGTCGGTTCTTGGGCAGCAGAGGCCTTGGCCCGTTCGGCAATTGGCCATTTAGTGTTGATTGATTTTGATCACGTCAGCGAAGGCAACACTAATCGACAACTTCCCGCTTTAGAGGGTGAGTTTGGGCGCGAAAAGGTTGTGGTCATGGCAGAGCGACTCGTGCGCATCAACCCAGAGTTGCGATTAACTTGTCACGATGCTTTTTTAGAGTCTGATAACCTAGATTTGCTCATCCCGCCTAAAGCTATCGTATTAGATGCAACCGATGCCCTGGAAACCAAAATTGCCTTAGCGGTATGGAGTGTAGCAAGGCAACAGGATTTAGTCATGTGCGGTGGGGTAGGGGGCAAAACAGACCCTAGTTGTTTGCGGGCTGACGACTTAGGACAGTCTATTCAAGACCCTTTACTGGCCAAAATTCGGGCAGATTTGCGTAAAAACCACGGTTTTTCACGCGACTTAAAGAAAAAGATGGAAATTCGCGCTATCTACTCAAAAGAGCCGCGAATGGGCAAAGCCATTGGGGGTTTAGCGTGTGCTGGCTATGGTTCGGCAGTAACAGTGACCGCAGGATGCGGTTTTTTAGCTGCGGCTGAGGTTTTGGCCTTAATTAGCCATAGAAAACCCGCATAAATTTGCTAAACTCCTGACTTACTTAGTATTCTAAGTAGCAAAACTATCAACAATTCGTTTTTTGAGGCGTTGAATGGCTAGCTTCAAATAAAGGCCACTTTTACGGCCATTGTTTTTGAATCGAGTGGTTTTTGTTTGAACCTGCAGGAAACTGCTTTTTATTACCTATATAGGAGTTTTACATGAGCAAATTGATCATTGCTTTGGTTTCTGGTTTATTCGCAGTTAGCGTTAATGCCCAAACACCAGTTAAGCAAGCCCCAGCTGGTGACGCTGTGCAGCCTAAAATTGAAAAAGTGGAGCGCAAAACTGAAACTGGCAAAGGCTTACCTACTGCCAAAGATACTACGAAGTTGAAGCAAGCCCCAGCTGGTGACGCTATACAGCCTAAAGTTGAAAATAAACAACGTAAAGATGAAAACAAGCCAATGCCTGCTGCTAAGTAATTTATAGCCGTATGACATATAAAACCTCGGTTCGCCGGGGTTTTTTTTGCCCTTCACCCACCTAATAGGGGGATAAATTGGCTAGAATTTCTGGTTATTTGGATTTCTAAGTAACAAAACTGTCAACGCTTTGCCCTTTTAGGCGTTGATTGTTGAGCTTCAAATGAAAACTGCTTACCTAAAGCACATCACTTTGGTGGTAGTTTTTAGTGGAGTGGTTTTTATTTGAACCTGCAGGCAACTGCAAATTTCTTACCTATATAGGAGTTTTACATGAGCAAAATTATCGCCGCTTTGGTTTCTGGTTTATTCGCTGTTACCGTATTTGCTGCTGAGCCAGCTAAAGATGCTGCTAAGCCAGCAGCTGCTGCACCTGCTGCTAAAGCTGATGCTAAAGCACCTGCTAAAGCTGATGCTAAAGCTGATGCTAAAGCACCTGCTAAAGCTGCTGACGCTAAAGCGCCTGCTGCTAAGTAATTTTTACTGCTTTAAAAAACCTCGGTTCGCCGGGGTTTTTTTTCGCCTGCGTTTTCTTTTGTAGCCCAAATTCAGTTTTATAAGCACTACTAGCTTGGCCAAAGGTCAATATTGGCGCATTGTCATCAGGGATTTCCCTGTCAGAAATTTCGTATTTTTTTGTAGGAAGCCAATACAGGAATTCAAATTTAGCCACTAACTAGCAAGAGTCGCCATTAAGGACCTTGCAGTTTTCTCATTTATAAAACTTTTGGTAGTTTTAGGCCCTAGTGCTTTTTCCGTTCACTCCCTAGACTCTGCTTCGTTGCTTGTTTGGCAACGTCAGATCGAAAGGAGATCTCTTGCAAACAGAATCACATGGATTAAAGCGCCATCTCAAGGCGCGACATATTCGCCTCATGGCTTTAGGGTCGACAATTGGAGTAGGGCTCTTTTTGGGTTCGAGTACCGCAATCAAGATTGCTGGCCCCTCTATTTTGTTGAGTTATTTCATCGCTGGAATTGTGGCCTTCATCGTCTTGCGCGCCTTAGGTGAAATGGCTGTGCATGAGCCAGTAGCTGGTTCATTTGCCGCTTACGCCAGCAGTTATGTCAGCCCATTAGCAGGGTATATGGTCGGCTGGGGATATTGGACCTATTGGATTTTGGTCGGTATCGCTGAAGTCACTGCAGTGGGAATTTATATGGGCATCTGGTTTCCCGATATTCCGCAATGGACTTGGGCGCTAGCATCGATTGTGTCGATGGGTTTGATTAATTTAATTGCTGTCAAAGTATTTGGTGAGTTTGAGTTTTGGTTTGCCTTAATTAAAGTAGTCGCGATCATCGTCATGATTGCCGTTGGCGCAGCGGTTATTTTTCTGGGCTACACCAATGATTGGCAGCCACTTGGTTTAGCAAACTTATGGCAGCACGGCGGTTTTTTCCCCAATGGCATTGAAGGGGTATTGCTTTCTCTCGAGATGGTTTTATTTGCCTATGTTGGCATCGAGATGATTGGCTTGTCGGCAGGTGAGGCAGAAAATCCCCGCAAAACAATCCCGATGGCGATTAATTCATTGGCTTGGCGCATTTTAATTTTTTATATTGGTGCGTTGTTGGTAATCTTAGCCATTTTTCCTTGGAATGAAGTCGGTCAGCAAGGCAGTCCCTTTGTAGTGATGTTTGAACGCATTGGTTTAAGTGAAGCGGCTGGTGTAATTAATTTTGTGGTCATCACTGCTGCCTTATCGTCATGCAATGCAGGCATTTTTAGCGGCGGTCGTTTGCTGTATGCCTTATCCGTGAATGGCTATGCCCCAGAAAAATTGACGGCGTTATCGGTTGGTGGTGTGCCCCATAAGGCTGTCATCCTGACAGTGCTGGTGGCGATGGCGGGAGTTGCATTAAATTACTTTGCGCCGTCTGCAGCCTTTCATTACGCCATGGCTGGAGTGACATTTATTGGCTTAATGGTGTGGGTAGCAATTTTATATACCCAGCTACAATTTCGTCGCTCCTTATCGTCAGCACAACGTACTGCGTTGGAATTTAAAACACCCTGGTGGCCCTATTCATCTTGGTTTGCTTTGGCATTCATCGGTTTAGTTATCGCCATGATGGCAATGAGTGACTATGCCCGGGCTGCCCTAATTGTCGGACCGTGTTTATTAGGACTTTATTTTGTTCTGTTTTTCGTATTGGGTTTACATCGCAAAAATCAACTGATTAAGGAGAAAATATGATTATTGGTTTACCGCAAGAAGTGAAAAATAATGAATTTCGGGTCGGCCTTACACCCAGCAATGTGCGGTCGTTAATCATGCAAGGGCATTCTGTTTTGGTGCAGCGAGATGCAGGTAAGCGCATTGGTTTTACTGATGATATGTATCGCATTGCTGGCGCTAAGCTAACAGAAACTGCTGAAGAAATTTTTGCTGGCGCAGAAATGATTGTGAAAGTAAAAGAGCCGCAAGCAGAAGAATGTGCACTGTTACGCGAGGAGCAAATTTTATTTACCTATTTACACTTAGCCCCAGATCCACTGCAAACCAAAGCCTTATTAGCATCTGGCGCTATTTGTATTGCTTATGAAACCGTGACTGCAGGCAATGGCACTTTACCCTTACTTGCGCCAATGAGTGAAGTGGCGGGGCGTATGTCAATTCAGGCTGCAGCGCATCATTTAGAAAAAACCCATGGGGGACCTGGCATTTTAATGGCCGGCGTACCGGGCGTAGCGCCAGCAAAGGTGGTGATTTTGGGGGCAGGCGTAGTGGGTCGCAATGCTTTGCAAATGGCAGTTGGTATGGGTGCTGATGTAACTATTTTTGATTGTGATATCGAACGCCTGCGGGCAATTGATGTCACTTATGGCAACCGAGTTAAATCACTGTACTCTGATCCCAGCGCCCTGGAAGATGCTGTTTATCAAGCAGATGCTGTAATTGGCGGAGTGCTTTTACCGGGTGCTGCAGCGCCTAAATTAGTCACGCGAAAAATGGTCGGCAAAATGAAGTCGGGCGCGGTGGTCGTTGATGTAGCAATTGATCAGGGCGGATGTTTTGAAACTTCACTGCCAACGACGCATGCCAATCCTACTTTTGAAGTGGATGGCGTAGTTCATTACTGCGTTGCCAATATGCCGGGCGCCGTGGCTAGAACCTCAACTTTGGCCTTAACCAATGCGACTTATCCATTTATTGATGCTTTGGCAAATCGCGGTGTAGTTGCTGCTCTAGAGTTCGATCGGCACTTACGCAATGGCTTAAGTATTCATCGCGGCAGGCTAACCTCTGCACCAGTGGCGCAGGCACAAAGTTTGCACTATATTTCAGCTGAGGAGCTGCTTGAGGCTAACTAAGTCAGCTAACTAAGCGAGTTAACTAAGATCACTAACTAAGGAGGCTAGGGTTTCGTGAGCGAGGGTTTCAATGTGGATGGGGTAGCCCTTGTGGTCACAGCCAACCATCATTTGTGCCCCTGCTTTCAAAACCTTTTTCATATCCTCTGTAAGCTCAAAGCGCATAAAGTGCACTGCTGAGGTTTTTTCTTCAGAGCCGCGCTCTAAATCCTCATCGGCAATTGCGTAAACTCGGGGTTGACCTTCAATCTCAATGAAGACATGATTTTCAACGCCAACCAATTTACTTAAGGCAATTTTGCGATCGGCTTCATTGGGATACTCCAGCATCATCGTCGCCTTGAAATTCGAGCCCTCTGGTACTAATGGGTTGTAAGCGTCGAGCTCATCTTGAATCCCCGCGTCGTCGAAGGTTTTTTCAACGCGAAGCATTTCTTGAATTTGATAGCGCATCAGAAATTCATTTTCGAAAATCATCGTCAAATGGTCACCTAAATGGACTGTGCGGATGCGTCGCTCTTCTATGGCCTTATGGCGCATTTCTGGGCGTTCCTTGTGATAAGCCTCGAGGCTTAAAAGGCTACTGCGGGTAATCATTCCCATCGTGGTTTTGTCCTATCTTTCTTCTAGTTTACAGGCCATAACCCTTGGCCATGAGTGTCAATGGATGTGCCATTGGAATATGGGGCAAGCCTAACTCAGCCATTCCCTGTTCTATGTGGTGTCCGGCTAGCTGGCAATCCGAGCTAATAAAGTTGGGCTCTTCTTCTGCCATCCGCTTAAAAACCGGTTTACCGATTTTTTTCGCCATTTCATGAAACTCTTTTTTAACACCCCAAGTGCCAGAGTGACCTGAGCAACGCTCCACTACATTCACTTCGGTGCCCGGAATTAAACGTAAAGCTTCAGCGGTTTTTTGACCAATATTTTGCACTCGCGAATGACAAGCTAGGTGATAGCTAACATGACCTAATTCAGTAGTGAAGTTTGTCTTCAGCAAACCATCCTTGTGACGCGCTACGAGATATTCAAATGGATCCCACATCGCTTCTTTTACGGCTTGCACCGCAGTATCACTAGGGAACATCAGCGGTAGCTCCTGTTTAAACATGAGGGTGCAAGAGGGAATAGGGGTAAGGATGGCATAACCAGCACGAGCCAATTCCGCCAGCTTCGGCATATTCTTTTCTTTATTTGCGGCCACCGACTCTAAATCACCGAGCTCAAGTTTAGGCATGCCACAGCATGCTTCCTTCTCAACCAGTTCATACGGTATTTCATTATGTTGCAAAATTTTAATGAGGTCTTGACCAATGCCAGGCTCGTTGTAATTGATGTAGCAGGTCGCAAAGATCGCTACCTTACCTGGTGTTTTCTTACCATCAATGACTGGAAAGGCAGTTGATTTTTCGGCTAACTGGGGAAATGTTTTCCGCGCGTAATCTGGAATCCAAGCATCTTTATGAACTCCCATTGCGCCTTCTAACATCAAGCGTGTCAGCCCCGTTTTATTAACTGCATTGACTGCTTGGGTGACGATGGGTATGCCAGCAAAAAATCCCATTTTATCGGTGGCGGAAAGTACTTTATCGCGCATCGTCGCTTTATCATCTTGAAAGTTTTTGGCTTTTTGGCGCAACATTAAATGGGGAAAATCAATATTCCAGGGGTGCGGCGGCACGTAAGGGCACTTGGTCATGTAACAGACATCACAGAGATAGCACTGATCAACCACCGTTTGATAATCGGCTTTATTTACTTGCTCGAGTTCACCGTCGGGGGTGCCATCGATGAGATCAAACAAGGTCGGAAATGAACCGCACAGATTAACGCAGCGTCGACAGCCATGGCAAACATCAAAGACGCGTTCTAATTCAGCATCAATTTTGGTCTGGTCATAAAACTCGGGATTTTGCCAATCCAGGGGGTGGCGGGTTGGTGCTTCTAAATTGCCTTCAGTCATTGCCATTACTATCCTTCAATATGCTTTTGATTATTGATGAGTGTATGATTCTTCGGCTTAATAGCCAAATTGTATTAATTAAAGATCTCAATAGTAATTTACTAAACACTCGCATATGCTCGATTTTTCCGCCTTCGTCATCTCAGGCTCGGTCGTTGCTTTGGCTGAAATGGGCGATAAAACACAACTCCTCTCATTGATGCTGGCGGCGCGCTATCCCAAGCAAGCGGGGCCCATTATTGGTGGAATTTTGCTGGCCACCCTGCTTAATCACGCTGGTGCTGCGTTGGTGGGCCATTGGCTGGCAGATTTATTGAGTCCGAATGTCATGCAGTGGATTTTAGGCGTGGGCTTTTTATTGATTGGTTTATGGTTACTGATTCCAGATCGCCTCGATGACAGCAAAGAGCAAAAGGTTGCTAATCGAGGGTGGCAAGTTTTTGTGTTTACCACCACCATTTTCTTTTTGGCGGAAATGGGGGATAAAACCCAAATTGCCACCATCGCCTTAGGCGCTCGCTACGACAGTGTGACTTCAGTCACCTTAGGTACTACGCTGGGGATGATGCTGGCTAATATTCCCGCGGTTTGGTTGGGGCGTAAGTTTACCGAGCGTTTGCCAATTCAGGTGGTACATGCCATAGCGGCAGTAGTGTTTATTGGCTTAGGGGTCGTGACCTTAATCTTTGCCTAAGCCTACAATACTGGGATGAAGACCGATTTACCATTAAGCTTTCGCAGGCTTGACTACACACCCCCAGCCTTTACTTTTACCCAAGTTGAACTAGACTTTGCGCTCAATCCCGAGCGCACCATCGTGAAGAGTCGCATTTCTGTTGAGCCCACATCAGGCGATCATCCTTCCTTGGTGTTACAAGGGCAAGACATCGAATTTATTAGCTTGCGAATTAATGGCCAAGCCCATCGCCATCTGGAAATTACGCCAGAACTATTAACAATTCATTCCTTGCCTAATAACGGTAAGGATGCATTTATTTTAGAAATTATCACGGCTTGCGTGCCAGCAAAAAATACGTCGTTGATGGGCTTGTATGTTTCGAACGGCAACTTTTTTACCCAGTGCGAAGCTGAAGGCTTTCGGAAGATTACTTACTTTTTAGATCGGCCCGATGTGATGGCGCGCTATCGAGTTACTTTGCGCGCAATTGAAGCTGACTTTCCAGTCTTGCTTTCTAACGGCAATTTAATTAGTGCCGAGCGCTTAGAAAATGGCTGGCATAGCGCAGTGTGGGAAGACCCATTTCCGAAGCCTTGCTACTTGTTTGCTTTAGTCGCCGGCAAGTTAGCCTGCGTAGAAAAAAAATTGATTTCGGCTAGTGGCGCTAGCAAGTTGTTGCAGGTCTGGGTAGAGCCCAGCGATTTAGAGAAAACGCAACATGCCCTCGATTCATTGGTCCATGCCATTCAATGGGATGAAAAACGCTTTGGCCTTGAGCTTGACTTAGAGCGCTTCATGATTGTGGCGGTAAGCGATTTCAATATGGGAGCCATGGAAAATAAAGGCTTAAATATTTTCAATACCAAATATGTGCTCGCTCAGCCTGAGACGGCAACCGATGCGGACTTTGCCGGGATTGAAAGTGTGGTTGCGCATGAATATTTTCATAATTGGACCGGCAATCGGGTGACTTGTCGCGATTGGTTCCAGTTGTCATTAAAAGAAGGCTTAACTGTTTTTCGCGATCAGGAATTTTCCGCCGATCAAATTGGTAGCGAATCGGGTAGGGCGGTAAGCCGTATTGCCGATGTGCGCTTATTGCGGGCGGCGCAGTTTCCCGAAGATGCTGGCCCTATGGCGCACCCAGTAAGACCCGATGCCTACCAAGAAATTAATAATTTTTATACGGTAACGATTTATGAAAAAGGTGCAGAAGTTGTGCGTATGTACCAAACCTTATTAGGGCGTGATGGGTTTCGTAAGGGCATAGACCTTTACTTTAAACGTCATGACGGGCAAGCGGTAACCTGCGATGATTTTTTAGCAGCCATGGCAGATGCCAATGGGCGTGATTTAAGTCAATTTGAATTTTGGTATAGCCAAGCTGGTACGCCGCGAGTAAGAGTAATAGAAAACTACGACTCGAGTAAGCAGCAATTCCAATTAACGCTTGTGCAAAGTTGCTCTACCAGTGCATCGCAAGCCGAGACTAAACCATTTCTAATTCCCTTACGTATGCGCTTATTTATAGCGCAAGCGAATCAATTAAAGCCGTGCGGCGCAGAACAATTGCTTGAATTGAGCGCCACGACGCAAACTTGGACTTTTCAAGCTGTGCCACAGCAGCCAATACTGTCCTTAAACCGCGGGTTTTCTGCGCCCATCATTTTAGATTTTGCGCAAAGCGAAGCAGATTTATTACTGCTCTTAGCAGGTGACGATGATCCCTTCAATCGGTGGGAAGCTGCACAGAAATTGGCTGTGGAATTGATCTTGGCTGGCCGTTTGCCAGATGCACGTTTAATTGCAGCTTATCGTTCTATTCTGATCGATCCTGATTTAGATCCCGCCTTTAAAGATTTGGTCTTTTCTTTACCCGCTGAAAGTTATTTGTACGAACAATGCGCAGCGATTGAGCCTTTACAAATTTATGCGGCAAGGCAAGCCTATCGACTTGCTCTAGCCAAATCGTTGCAGCCCGATTGGCTCAGCACTTATCAGTTAATGCAAACACCTGGACCTTACTCGCCTGATTCAGTGAGTGTGGGTAAGCGTGCTTTAAAAAATCTTGCCTTAGCCATGTTATTGCTAGCTGAACCACAAGGGGAAAGTGTTCAGCAGTTGGCCCTCGATCAATATCAGCAAGCCAATAATATGACCGATCGTTATGGCGCGCTCGCGGCGTTAGTGTTACAGGGCGCACCTAAAGCAGCAGATTGCTTAGCTGATTTTTATCAACGCTTTGCTGATAACCCACTAGTGATCGATAAATGGTTTGCTTTACAGGCGATGTGTTCGCTTGATGCTCCTTTGGAACGCGTCCGCGGTTTACGCAATCATCCTGCCTTCAAGATGACTAACCCCAACCGGGTACGCAGCTTGATTCATACTTTTTGCATGGCAAATCCAGCCGGGTTTCATCAATGGAATGGTGGGGGCTATGCTTTTTGGGCTGAAGCCGTGTTAGAACTCGATTTAATTAATCCGCAAGTAGCGGCTCGCTTGGCGCGCGCTGCAGATCGTTGGCGTTCCTTTGCTGAACCTTATCAAAGCAAGATGCGGGCAGCTTTAGAGCAGGTCGCAGCAAACCCTAAGCTCTCGGCTGATGTACGAGAAGTAGTGAATAAAGCTCTAGAATAAGACCATGAATTTTAAATCCTACTTAGCCACACTGCGTGTTCAAGACCAAGCCTTGCCAGAGGGATTGCAGGAGCTGTTATTAGCCTTAAGCCATGCCTGTAGCGGCTTGAGTCAGGCGGTTGCCCAAGGCCCCCTCATTGGCTTATTGGGCTCAGCAGGCACTGGTAATGTGCAAGGTGAAGTGCAGCAAAAGTTAGATGTGATTGCCAATGACACGTTAATTGCTGGGCTAAGTGGGTGTAGCGCTTTAGCAGGCATTGCCTCAGAAGAAATGGAATTACCAATTCCAGTGGGTTCGGGAGAGGGCAGTTACTTGGTCTTGTTTGATCCACTCGATGGTTCTTCTAACATCGATGTGAATGTATCCATCGGCACCATTTTTTCTATATTAAAAAAACCTATTCCTAATGCACCGCTAGAACCAAATGATTTTTTGCAAGCAGGTTCGCAGCAAGTAGCAGCAGGGTATGTGGTGTATGGCCCGCAAACGACTTTAGTCATGAGCTTAGGCGCGGGTGTTGACCTTTTTACGCTTGATCCCATAACAGACCAATTTATGTTGACTAAAGAGAGCATCCGCATTCCGCAAGCGGCCAAAGAATTTGCCATCAATATGTCGAATTCGCGGCACTGGGCTAAACCGGTACAGCGCTACATTGAAGAATGTCTAGCGGGTGTAACAGGAGTGCGCCAAAAAGATTTCAATATGCGTTGGATCGCCTCGATGGTTGCCGATGTGCATCGCGTCTTGATGCGCGGTGGAGTATTTATGTACCCCTGGGATCAGCGCGAGCCTAATAAGCCGGGCAAGTTGCGTTTAATGTATGAGGCCAATCCGATGGGTTTTTTAGTCGAACAAGCCGGCGGACAGGCGATCGATGGCAAACAGCGTATTTTGGAAATTAAGCCGACTACGCTGCATCAGCGGGTATCCGTGATGCTGGGGGCAGGCGAAGAAATTGAACGCTTACGTACTTATCATTTAGCCTAAGATTTATTTACCACTTTGGCCTAAGCTAAAATTTCTACTAGCTTTAAGCCGGAATAGCTCAGTTGGTAGAGCAGCGCATTCGTAATGCGAAGGTCGGAGGTTCGATTCCTCTTTCCGGCACCACTTAGTAGCACCATTTAGTACTAATTTCAATATACTATTGTCTACCGCTATGTACATCAGCATATATGCAAGCACTAGCGTTTTATTCTGTATTAGAAAGTAAATTGCCATGAAAGCTTTGACACTTGTTTTTATCCCCGTATTTTTAGTCGCTTGCGCTGGCGCCCAAGTGAAGCCGATTGTGGATATGCAGGGTGTCGATCAAGCTAAATACGATACCGATTTACAGCAGTGTCAGGCTTACGCAACGCAACAAGATGGCGCAGTGAAATCTGGTGCAACCGATGCGGCAATTGGCGTTGCCGCTGGCGCCTTATTAGGCTTGGTTGCAGGCGGAACAGGCTCGAATATTGCTCAGGCTGCAGGTGTCGGTGGCATTGTTGGCGGCGGGCTGGGACTTTACCAGGGCAATAAGGCCCAAGAGAATATCGTGATAACTTGTTTGAGAGGCCGTGGGTATAAGGTCCTTAATTAAAGGTGCAGCGTCAGATATAAGGGTTTTTACTAGTTATTGTTCATATCTAGACCAAGAAATTGGCTATATTGATTGCGGTCAACAAAAGATTCCCGGTTTTAATGAAAAATCAGTGCATCAATTTTTAGAAGCCAAGGTAAGATTGGTTTCTAACATTTTTAAATTCGGAGTAAATACATGAAACAGCGCAACAGGTTTTTTTTAGGGTTGGCTATCGCGTTTACAGCTATCACTGTTAGCCCCGCATGGGCAGCTTGGGAGCCAACCAAACCAGTTGAATTTATTATTCCTGCCGGCCCTGGTGGTGGTGCTGATCAAATGGCGCGCATGATTCAAGGCATTATTACGAAAAATAATCTGATGAAGCAGTCAGTTATTCCGGTAAATAAAGCAGCTGGTGCAGGCGCAGAGGGCTTCTTGGCGATGAAAGAGGCTAAAGGCGATCCCCATAAAATTGTGATTACGCTCTCTAATTTGTTTACTACGCCGTTAGCTACTGGTGTGCCGTTCAATTGGCGCGATATGACACCTGTAGCGATGATGGCTCTAGACCAATTTGTTTTGTGGGATAACGCGGAAAAACCATATAAAACTGCAAAAGAGTTTATTGATGCAGCTAAGGCTGCAGGCCCGGGTAAATTTAAGATGGGCGGTACTGGTTCTAAACAAGAAGATCAAATTATTACTGTTGCTTTAGAAAAAGCCACTGGTGCTAAGTTCACTTATATCCCCTTTAAAGGCGGCGGTGATGTGGCGGTGCAATTGGTTGGTAATCATGTTGATTCTTCAGTCAATAATCCCATTGAGGCAGTGGCGCAATGGCGGGCAGGAAAATTACGCGCTTTATGCGTGTTTGATGAAAAGCGCATGCCTTATAAAGAGAAGATTACCCCCACTCAATCTTGGTATGACGTGCCTACCTGCAAGGAAGTAGGCGTACCTACTGACTATGTCATGTTGCGCGGTATATTTATGTCCCCAGGTGTTTCACAGGAGCAGGTTGATTACTTTATCGGCGTTCTCAAAAAGGTGCGCGAGACACCAGAGTGGAAGAAATTTATGGCGGATGGCGCATTTAACCAAACCTTCATGACTGGCCAAGAGTATGTGAATTGGCTCGGCAAAAATGAAGCCTTACACGTAAAGCTCATGAAAGAAGCGGGCTTTATCGCCCAGTAATTGGCCTAATTTTTATTTAAATGTATTTTTCTTTATTCGATTGAACTATGTCTGAACCTTCAAAGCAAGAAATGGTCGTTAGTGTTAGAACGATGGAAATTATTACCGCCTTATTATTTTTAATTTTTGGTTTTGTCGTGATGACGGGGAGTATTAAGTTAGGCGCATCTTGGGGCAGTGATGGCCCGCAATCGGGTTACTTCCCCTTTTACATCAGTTTAATTATTTTACTGTCAAGCACAGTTACTTTATATCAAGCGGTCTTTCAAAGTAAACCACAAAAAGATGAAGCATTCGTCGAAAAAGAGCCTTTCCGCCAAGTGATGGCGGTTTTTCTGCCGGCCCTTGTTTTTGTCTTGGGCGTGCAGCTCATTGGTATTTATGTCTCAGCTGCAATTTACATTGCCGTATTTATGGTGTGGTTAGGTAAGTACGCTTACTGGAAGGCTATTGCCGTTGGTGTGGGGGTGAGTGTGGCCTTATATGTGCTATTTGAAATCTGGTTTCAGGTGCCACTACCGCATGGCTCGTGGTTTAACCCCTTAGCTTTATTTGGTATGCAATAAAAATTAAAATTCGCATAGAGCACACTTCACCGCATCTTTAGGAGTTTACGTTGGAAGAAATTAATTTACTGTTTCAGGGTTTTGCGGTTGCAATGACACCGTTTAATTTATTGCTGATGTTAGTCGGTGTAACGTTGGGAGTCATTATTGGGGTGTTGCCAGGTTTGGGAGGCGCTAACGGCATTGCGATTTTATTGCCCCTGACATTTACGATGCCGCCTACTTCCGCGATCATCATGCTCTCTTGTATTTATTGGGGCGCTTTGTTTGGTGGGGCGATTACTTCGATCTTATTTAATATTCCTGGCGAACCTTGGTCGGTGGCAACGACGTTTGACGGTTACCCCATGGCACGGAATGGAAAAGCTGGCGCCGCCTTAACTACTGCATTCACCTCTTCATTTGTGGGCGCGTTTTTTGCCATTGTGATGATTACTTTCTTAGCGCCATTGGTCGCAAAGTTTGCTTTGCAATTTGGGCCGCCTGAATTCTTTGCAGTCTATTTTTTAACCTTCTGTAGTTTTGTGGGGATGAATAAAGGTTCGCCATTTAAAGTGATCTCTGCCATGATGCTGGGTTTTGCCTTAGCTACTGTTGGGATGGATACCGTTACAGGTCAATTACGCTTAACTTTTGGTAACCCTGAATTAATGCGCGGTTTTGATTTCTTAATTGCGGTGATTGGCTTATTTGGCATTGGCGAGATTCTTTTGTCGATGGAAGAAGGGCTTTCATTCTCCGGGGCAACCGCCAAAATTCGGAGTCAAATTGTTTGGGAGACCTGGAAGCAGTTACCCAAATATTGGGCCACTTCCTTGCGTAGTTGTTTAATTGGTTGCTGGATGGGTATTACTCCCGGCGGCGCCACTCCAGCTTCATTTATGTCCTACGGGGTAGCAAAACGGGTCTCTAAGCGGGGTGAAAACTTTGGCAAAGGCGAGATGGAGGGAATTATTGCACCTGAAACAGCGGCCCATGCAGCCGGTACTGCGGCCTTGTTGCCCATGCTTTCCTTGGGAATCCCAGGCTCGCCAACGGCAGCCGTGCTATTGGGTGGCTTATTAATTTGGGGACTGCAGCCCGGTCCATTACTATTTGTCGAGAAACCAGACTTCGTTTGGGGTTTAATCGCCAGTATGTACTTGGGTAACTTAGCCGGTTTATTTGTCGTTTTAACCTGCGTACCTTTATTTGCGTCAATTTTGCGCATTCCTTTTTCGATCATTGCACCCGTCATTATTGTGATCTGTGCGGTGGGTGCCTATACGGTACATAACGCAAATT
Organism: uncultured beta proteobacterium; assembly: GCA_903837335.1. GTDB lineage: Bacteria > Pseudomonadota > Gammaproteobacteria > Burkholderiales > Burkholderiaceae > Polynucleobacter. Next base: position 48,756 of record CAILUH010000163.1, read on the forward strand.
TCGATGTTTGGTTGATGATGGGCTTTGGGGTGCTGGGCTATCTCTTTAAGAAGTTAGATTACCCCATGGCGCCAATGGTATTAGCCTTGGTACTGGGAGATCGGGCGGAAGATTCCTTCCGGCAATCAATGTTGCTCTCCCAGGGTAGCTTAGAGATCTTTTTCTCCAATTACCTAGTTGGCACCATTACGGCCTTGGCTTTAGGACTCTTGCTCTGGCCTTTGGTCGGCAAATTGACTAAAAAGCGGGCTGTTCAAGCGGGTACTAGTTAGCTAAATAAGCCCTTCTAGCCCATGGCGCCCCCTCAAGCGGCCCCCTCGCGCCTGCATAAGCGCCCCACAGACAATAGCCCTTTTTGGGCTATTTGTCCTTTATCTATATAGGTATATCCCCTAGGTAGATTTCACCCAAAATATGTAAAATTTAGTTGACAAGTCATTGTGTAATTTTTATATTACACATGTAGTCGAAGTGGATTTAAAGTTTCATGCAAGTCGCTATTAGTCATAAAACCCTCGTGCGGGTTTGGCACGCAAGTAGTTTTTATTTCGATGGGAGACAAAACAATGTCAAACGGAAATGTAAGCCTAACCGGCTTAAATGATGCTGAATCGGAAGAGTTGCACCGTAATCTGATTCAAGGGACCCAGTTTTTCGGCATGATTGCAGCTCTTGCCCATTTACTGGCTTATATCTACTCGCCTTGGCTTAAATAAAAAGAGGAGATCAAAGATGATTTACGGAAAAATGTGGACCGTTGTAAAACCCACCGTTGGAATTCCTATTTTTATTGCAGCGGTTGCGATTAGTTCTTTCTGCGTTCATTTAGCAATTGTTTCTAACACGACTTGGGTCAAAGCTTTTTTACAAGGCAATGCACCAATGCCGGCATCGATGGCAGCGGCACCCATGGCAGCACCCATGGCAGCAGCACCCATGGCAGCACCTGCAGCGAAGAAGTAAAGTACTTTAGCTTTTCGTGCATGGCTGGGATCGCACATCCCAGCCATTTTCTTTGCAGCGCTAAGGTAAAATTTTTTAGATGAACCGAGTAACTAAAAAGTTAATTCAAGGTTGGTCGGAGCTGGGGCCACGCTTTTTACCTTTTGCTGACGCTGCCTCAGCTGATTTACCTTTATCGCGCCTCTTACGGCTATCTCTTTTTCAAGTATCGGTTGGCATGGCTTTAGTGCTATTGGTTGGCACTTTGAATCGGGTCATGATTGTTGAGTTACATGTACCTGCATCAATTGTTTCGGTCATGATTTCATTGCCGATTTTGTTTGCCCCCTTTCGTGCCTTAATTGGCTTTCGTTCAGATAACCACCAGTCGGCTTTAGGGTGGAGAAGGGTACCTTATATTTGGATGGGTACCTTAGTGCAATTTGGCGGCTTGGCGATCATGCCATTTGCTTTATTGGTTTTATCTGGCGGCGGTCAATCGAGTCAAGCGCCAGTCTGGATTGGTTGGGCAGCCTCAGCCCTAGCTTTTCTTTTTGTTGGTGCAGGTGTGCACATGACACAAACAGTTGGGCTTGCGCTAGCTACTGATTTAGCGCCGGTTGAAGCGCAGCCGAAAGTGGTGGGTTTAATGTACGTCATGCAACTCTTTGGCATGATTATTAGTGCCTTGGCTTTTGGTTTGGCCCTCGAGCAATTTAGCCCTGCACGTTTAATTCAGGTGATTCAAGCCTCAGCATTGATTACGCTTATTTTGAATGTGATTGCTTTATGGAAGCAGGAAACACGAACCCAAATTCGGAGTCGCGCTAATCAAGCTGAGCCCTCCTTTATGCAATCATGGCGTACTTTTACTGCCGGTGGAAATGCGGTACGGCGTTTGGTCGTTGTGGGATTTGGCACGATGGCATTTAGTATGAATGACGTGCTCTTAGAGCCCTATGGCGGTGAGTTGTTAAAAATGAGTGTGAGCGCAACTACTGCTTTAACGGCGACCTTAGCGATTGGTGGGCTCTGGGGTTTTACCTGGGCATCAAGGGTCTTGAGTCGCGGCAGCGATCCTTTTCGCATGGCCACATTGGGTGCTTATGTTGGCATTCCGGCGTTTATTTTTGTTATTGCAGCAGCGCCATTGCAGGTCACACTCGTCTTTATTTTGGGCACTTTTTTAATTGGCTTTGGCGGCGGTCTATTTAGTCATGGCACGCTTACGGCAACCATGAACTTTGCGCCTGCTGAGCAAAGAGGCTTAGCTCTAGGGGCATGGGGGGCAGTACAAGCTTCGGCTGCAGGAATTGCGATTGGCTTGGGTGGGGTGATTCGCGATCTCGTAGTGGCCTTAGGGAACGCTAAGCTTCTACCAGAGGCCCTAAATGGGCCAGCAATTGGCTATTCCTTGGTTTACGCTTTGGAAATTGGCTTATTAATCGTCACAATTTTGGCCATGATGCCGCTTTTACGAACGCAAAGTAGTAGCAAATGAACTATTTTCTTATAAAATAGTTTAACTTTAACTAGAGGAGACTTAACATGAGTGTTGTGCAAATTTTGTTTATTGTCTGGCTGGTAGTTTCTGTAATTACAATCATGCGGATGGTGAAGCCAAATCGAAAATAATTCGAGCTCTGCATTTAATTGATCAAGCGATCGTTGAACGCCTCGTTTTTTTGATGACCTATTCCCAATGAGACGATTTCGTTTCTTAGCTGCAGTCTGCACAGCAATTGCGTTGCTTTTTGGCAGTATCTCGCCAGCTATTGCCGCCATGCAAACAGGCAGTGCATCAGCCACTAGCATGACAATGGAAATTTGTCAGGGCACAGGGGAAAAAGTAGCAGCCTTAACGATTGATCTTCGCTCTACCTCAGAATCTGCGCCTAGCAATCCTCTCGGCATGAATCACGATTGCCCACTTTGTATCATGACCCATGCTCCAGTGGCGATTAATATCAGTATGGCAACGTCGGTTGTACCAGTTGGCGCACTGACACAAGCATTTCCTGCGCTCTTTTACGTTTCACCCAAACCACTTTTTGTTTGGACTTCTCAGCCCGCTCGGGCACCGCCTCCCCAGATCTAAAACTTGACCTCTTGGCCTAAGGCCTTGGGGCACTCCTTGCTTTGATTGCGCTTGATAGCGCCTTCATGGCAAGAACACAAAATCAAGTATCTGGGAGTTTGCAATCCATTACCGTCAGTTTCAGGCAGCGCGATACTGCAACAAGCGTACCTTACATACCGTAGCTTTACACAGCGCATCTTTACTTTGGGCTGCCGGATATCTTTGTCCATCGCAAGCGCAAATTGCACCACCACCCGATTACGATCAAAAATTAAGTGGCGTGACAGTTAACGCTACCCGCTCTGATACGCCGCTTGATCAAATTCCTTTAAACACAACGATTTTGACTAAAGAGGTTTTGGAGTTAGCGCCTGATCAAACCATCGATCAGATCTTGAAAAATCAGCCCGGTGTCTTTTTAAATGATCAACCCTATTACGAGAAAGATCCGACCGGCCAAAGTTTGAATGTGCGTGGTCTAGGCAATGCCCGAACTTTGGTGTTGGCAGATGGGTCACCCCTAAATGATGCTTTCTACGGCACGATTATGTGGAATTTAGTGCCACTTTCTTCGATTGATACGGTTGAGTTTATACGTGGGGGTATTTCCAGCTTATGGGGTAACTGGGGTATGGGTGGGGTAATTAATATGAATACCCGCACACCTAAAAATAGTCAGCAAGAGGTATCGGCTAATTACGGTACTTTTAATACTGTCAACTTAGCGGTATCGAAAGATATTATGGCTAGCGATAATATGCAGTTACGTTTATCGGCCGATTATCTCAATACTGGTGGCTATACCAATATCGCGACGATCTCGCCAGCTGCAGCCAATAGTATTAAGCCTGGCATGGGAGCGGCAGCAGCACAAAATTCCAACGTCCGCTTACAAAGCTACTTCAAGGTTGGTAGTGATACTAAGGGGTTTGTGCGTTTAGGTTATGGCACGATGGCGGACTACTCAAATGCCATGAGTATTGCTACAAATTTAAAACAAACGACGGATATTGCTGCTGGTACGACCACTAAATTAAGTGAGAGCGATAAGGTACTCGTCAATTTGTTTTATCAAAATACCGCTTTTAATAAGCAAAATGGTTCTAATGCCGCAGTAAGTTCGGTTTTTAATGCACAGAAGTTGGCGACCAACACCCCTTACATTAGTTCAAATTACTATGACCCGTATTCCACAACTGGCGCCGGAGTGCAATACATTAAGGATATGAAGGGCTTGGTAGATCAAGTTTTAGTAGGGGTAGATGGACGGAATATTTCTGGTTCTAACTTAACTAATAATTTAACCACTACTGGTGCTGTAAGCTCGGTAAATTATGCCCAGGGGCAACAGAATTTTTATGGCGTAATGGGACAAGCGAAATCAACTACTAGCTTCATTCCGCTACAAACTACCTTAGCTATACGGATCGATAACTGGAGTAGTTCAACCCCGACCTATTACAACACTGGGCCCGATGGTAAGAATGCGAGTTTTCAAAATATCACGAATCAAAATAAAACCATTTTGAGTCCGAATTTAGGTTTTTTGTATGAGTTATCCAAAGAGTGGAATTTACGCAGCTCAATTTATCAGGCCTATCATGCACCGGGCTTAAATAACACCTTAAGATCTTACGCATCATCGAGTGGCGGTAATAATTTTGCTAATCCGAATTTAACTGTTGAAATTATGAAAGGCTTTGAAGCTGGCACAGATTACCGCTGGAAAGAAGGTTTTTTGCAGTTAACCGCTTTTACTAATCAAATAACTAATGCCATTACGACCTACAACTTAAAAGCCAATAATGCGACAGACGTAGCTTTAGCGCAGCAATTGTGTGGCGCCGCAAAGGGTAGTAATCCGCTGAAAGCAGCTGCGGGAAATTGTGTTTCAACCAGCATTAATTACTATACGAACAATCAAAACCTGCAAAGCCAGGGTCTAGAAATGCAGTTTCATCACAATGTTTCTCCGCAATGGGCAGTAGACGCTGGATATTCACTGACGAATACTATTTTGACGGCCAGTTCTACGAGCGATCCGACGGGCAGTCAAGTGGCGGGGGTGCCCCAGAATATTGGTAATCTTGGAGTTACTTGGTTTCCAGTGCCTAAAGCGAGCATTACGACCACCATGCGCTATGTGGGAAACTCGTGGATGGATACCGCCCATACTTTACCTGTACCAGCTTATGCGATCTTGGGTTTGCGGGCTAATTACGAGATCAATCAAGCCATTACCTTATATGCCACTGCAGTCAATATGTTAAATCGACAGTACATAACCTTTGGCTCAGGTAGTAATAATAGTAGTTATGTGCTGGGTATGCCGCAAGCATTCACAGTTGGTGGCAAGTTTACTTTTTAGTTGATACAGGATGATGAAAGAGATTAGTGATTGTGAAAGAAACTAGTTTGAAAATGATCCATGAAGCTTGGAGCAGGCTCTTGATTTGGGCGCTCTGCTTGCTTTGCGCTGGGGCTTTTGCGCAAATGCCTGCACATGATCATAGTCAAATGATGGATCAATCATCACATCAGCTGATGCACCCGCAAATGGAAGCCTGCAAGGGGACTAATCTAGAGTGTGCCAATGCAGCTACACCATTTTTAACGCGCGATGGACAACTCTTTTTAATTTGGACTGCAGGCGGTGCTGTTTCTATATCCCGCTCTACTGATTTAGGTAAGACATTTGGTGCGCCAGTAGAAATAGCTAACCATCAAAAGAAGCTTGACGTAGGCAGCGATGCAAGGCCGCAAATAACGGTTGATACAAAAGGGAATATCTTTATTGCCTATGCTTTTTTTAAAGACAGCAATTGGAATGCGCAAATCAATAGCGCGCGTTCAGTTGACGGTGGTAAAACGTTTACAGCAGCTCAACCGTTGATTCAGGGCGGCGCTAGTGAGCGCTTTCCAGTATTGGATACGGATGCCAAGGGCACGATTCATCTGGCGTGGATTGATAAGCGCGTGGTTCAGACTGCCAATAAGCAGGGTAATAAAAAATTGGGGGGATCGATTGCTTATGCTAGCTCAAGCGATGGCGGGGTGCGCTTTCAATCTGAAACTATCGTGAATCAAGAAAGCTGTGAATGTTGTCGCATAGGCATGGCCTTAAATCCGCAGCAATTTCCTGTATTGGCTTACCGGGGAATATTTCCAGGTGGGGTGCGTGATCAGGCGTCCCAAGTGCTCTCTTTCAAGCAGAACACCTCAGAGGCTTTACCGATAAAAGCAAATGAAGGCATAGGCCCAATTCAGCGAGTGGCGATCGATCATTGGAAAACGGATGTTTGCCCACATCATGGGCCAGCAATAGCGATTACTGATACGGGAACAACCCATGTTGCTTGGTTCACTCAGGGCAGTGCGCGACAAGGTGTTTTTTATGCTAATTCGAATAATGAAGGCAAGACCTATTCACCCCCGCGTCAGTTAGGTAACGCGAATAGGAATGTAGCCCGTCCGTATTTATTAACTTCTGGCAAGGAAGTATGGCTCGTGTGGAAAGAATTTGATGGCGAAAAGGCAATTATTTTTTTACAGCACTCTAATGACGATGGCAAGACTTGGTCGGTTGCTAAACCGATTAGTGATGCGGTGGGCTATACCGATCATCCGTTGCTCATTCATCAAGGTAAGCAGGTATTTTTATCTTGGCTGACGCGTGCTAAAGGTTATCAACTATTATCGATTGGACAGGCAGAATGAAGCGCTATTTAACAATGCTTGCGGCCACATTTTTTATGCTGCAAGCTGTACAAGCAAGTGAGCCAGTAAAAGCCTATCAAAATGGCACCTGGGCACAGCTCACTAAAGCAAATGTAGGTGGGCCACTGGCAGTGCACTTTTGGGGGGTGACTTGTGCACCTTGTATGGCAGAAATGCCGCAATGGGGTCAATTTCTCAGTCAAAATAAACAGGCCAAAGTGATATTTGTACAGGTTGACGATGTGCCGCCAGAGATGGTACAAAAAATGTTACAGCGGGCAAAATTACAGAATGCAAATAATTTTTCTGTTTTTCAACCCTTTGATGACGCGATGCGTTATGAGGTTGATCCTAAATGGCATGGTGAAACGCCAATTACGATTTTGATTGATAAAAATGGGCAGTGGCAGCGCAAAACCGGTCCAGTTCAATTCGCTGCATTAAAGACTTGGTTTTTAAAACAGCAATGATCAACTTAGCTATTTATTTTTAACGAGTGGGAGAAGCAAATGAATTCAGGAAAACAAAAACGCCACATGCTACAGGTAGTAATGCTTGTCAGTGGCATCGCATTAGCCTTTAGTGCCGGGGCCCAAGATGGGCAAGTCGGAAAAATTAAAATTGAGGGTGCATATACGCGCACCACTGTGCCGGGACAAAAAGTGGCGGGCGGTTTTATGAAAATAATTGATCAAGGAGCAGCCGATCAATTAATCGGCGCTAGCTCGTCGGTGGCCGATGAGGTACAACTGCACACGATGTCGATGGAAGGTAATACGATGCAAATGCGTCAAGTAAGGGCCATTGATGTGCCTGCTGCCGGTACAGTCGAATTAAAGCCAGGTGGCTTGCACTTAATGCTGATTGGCATTAAGACTCCCTTAAAAGCAGGTGACTTGATTGCCGTGAAATTAAAATTTGCTAAAGCAGGTGAGGTAGAGGTGAAGCTACCCGTGCAACCGATGGGTCACACGGGCGCGCATTAAGTATTGGCTTAGGCATTTTCTAGCCTAAGTTCAAGTCAGTCACTGCACCTTTGCTGGCGCTGCTAGCAAGGTAAGCATACTTGGCTAAAAGGCCGCGAGTGTAGCGGGGCTTAGGTTGCTTCCAAGCAGCGCGACGTTTGGCAATTTCAGCTTCGCTCACATTCAGTTGAATGAGCAATTTGTTTGCGTCGATCGTTACTGAATCACCTTCTTCGATTAAGGCAATCGTGCCGCCAACAAATGCTTCCGGTGCAACGTGTCCAACGACCATTCCCCAGGTGCCTCCGGAGAAGCGACCATCGGTAATTAAGCCTACGGATTCACCGAGGCCTTGGCCAACTAGGGCTGAGGTGGGTGCCAACATTTCGCGCATACCTGGCCCTCCTTTAGGACCTTCGTACCGTATAATCATGACATCCCCCGGTAGAATTTTTTGCGCCATGATCGCGGCCATAGCATCGTCTTCAGAATCAAAAACGCGGGCTGGACCCGTAATCGATGGGTTTTTCAAACCCGTAATTTTTGCCACACAGCCTTCAGGCGAAAGGTTGCCTTTTAAAATCGCTAAATGTCCGTGAGGATATAAAGGGTTATCGAGGGTGCGGATCACGTTTTGATCAGCGCGCGGCACTGAAGGGACATCTTTTAAAACTTCAGCAATGGTTTTGCCGGTAATGGTGATGCAATCACCATGGAGTAAGCCCCCATCGAGCAAAATTTTCATCACTTGGGGAATGCCACCAGCTTGATGTAAGTCGGTCGCTAAATAATTCCCTGAAGGCTTCATGTCGACGATGACGGGAACGCGTTTTCGAATGCGCTCGAAATCATCAATTGTCCAATCAATTTCTGCGGCACTGGTAATGGCCAAGAAATGCAACACTGCATTGGTTGAACCACCAACTGCCATGATCACACTGACGGCATTTTCAATCGATTTTTTTGTGATGATGTCACGGGGGCGTAAATTATTTTTAATTGCCTCAACTAAAACAATAGCTGACTCATGGGCGCTGGCGACTTTTTCAGCATCTTCATTGGCCATGGTTGATGAGTAGGGCAAGCTCATACCTAGCGCTTCAAAAGAGGAGCTCATGGTGTTAGCGGTATACATACCGCCGCAAGAGCCGCTGCCAGGACAAGCGTGTTGTTCGACACCTTTGAGGTCAATTTCACTTAAGCGTCCAGAGGTAAATTCGCCCACTGCTTCAAATGCAGAAACAATATTGAGCTCTTTGCCTTTGTAATGCCCCGGTTTAATCGTGCCGCCGTAGACGTAAATACCGGGGACATTTGTACGCGCTAAGGCCATCATGCCACCTGGCATATTTTTATCACATCCACCGATGACAACGACCCCGTCTTGCCATAAGCCGTTGACACAGGTTTCAATACTGTCAGCAATAACTTCGCGTGAGACGAGAGAATATTTCATTCCTTCAGTGCCCATGCCAATACCATCAGATACAGTAGGGGTACCAAATACTTGGGCTTTAGCTCCAGCTTCCTCAAGCGCTGTAATCGCGGCATCGGCCAATTTCTGCAGGCCACTATTGCATGGGGTAATCGTCGAATGGCCATTGGCTACGCCGACCATGGGTTTGACAAAGTCTTGCTCTTGATAGCCCATGGCGTAGTACATCGACCGGTTGGGCGCACGGGCTACGCCCTCCGTAACCATTCTTGAACGCGAATTGAGGGAGCGGTCGGCGCTATTACCCCTAGGGCTGACAGGACTTTTATTTGTCATATAACTTCTCCAAAATATGCACTTTATAGGCATGCAAAAGACGACTAAAATAAGACTTTACAAGATTTATGCTGGGCTTACCCCTAGGGCTAGTATCTTTTAGATAAAATTATTGATTTAATCGTCAGCAAATCATGAGCAAGAAAAAGATACCAACGATTCGTTCTTTGGCATTTGTTGAGGCA
>CAILUH010000164.1 GCA_903837335.1 uncultured beta proteobacterium
GTGCATTGGGCGGCGAGCCTTGACCCGCCATATTTGATTAAAAGCCTGTTCGACCACTGCAATTGCCAAAATGGTTGTGAATAACAGCCCCAAAGAGCCAATAAAAGTCAGGCCTTTGGCCTTGGCGGTAAATTGATCTAAGTACAGTAATACCTGTTTATTGATCCCGCCAGGCATATAGGTCTGCAAGATAAACTCCTGGGTTGCTTGGCGCAAGCGTACCATCATGGGCAAATACCCCAACAAGAGGGAGCCCACCGTAATAATGGGCACTAAGGCTAAGGTGGTGGTGAAGGCTAAACTGGCCGCAATTTGAGGTAAATGATGGTCGCGATTGCGCAGCCACAATTCCCTACCTAAAGCGAGCCATAATTGGGGGTTACGAACAATCCACATCGCCGTATCATAAGGCCAAGCTTGCTTACTCTAGAAAATGATGATGAATGAAATAACAATCTTGGTACTCTATTATTCGCGCTATGGCGCCACCCGCGATTTAGCGCGCCTCATTGCCGAGGGCATTGAATCTGTGCCAGGGGCTCGCGCTCGCCTACGCACGGTGCCGGCAATTTCAGCAGTTTGTGAAACTACCGAGCCCGCCATCCCTAGTGACGGAGCACCTTATGCTGAATATAGCGACCTGCAGGAATGTAGCGGCTTAGCACTGGGCTCGCCAACCCGTTTTGGTCAAATGGCAGCAGCCTTAAAATACTTTTTAGATGGCACTTCTACCCACTGGATTAGTGGCAGCCTGACAAACAAGCCCGCTTGTGTTTTTACTAGCACCGGCAGCTTACACGGTGGTCAAGAGTCGACCCTGCTTACCATGATGATTCCCCTGTTGCACCATGGCATGCTCGTCATGGGCCTACCTTATAGCGAAGCTGATTTAATGAATACAACCAGTGGCGGTAGCCCTTATGGTGCCAGCCATCTAGCGCATGCAGATGGTCAGGCGCCGATTAGCGCTGCAGAAAAACGTCTTGCCATTGCTCAAGGCAAGCGTCTGGCAAATACTGCCATTCAATTGGCAGGCGCTTAACTACTGATAACCCATGAACCCTAGCCTACTCGGCAGTTTCCTAAAAAAAAATCCGTACCAATTATTTGCTGTTGCGGCGATAGGTGATTTAATCATTTTATGCATTAGTTGGGAGTGGTTTATTTCACCCTTGCGTCCCGGCGGCTCGTGGCTTGTTCTAAAAGCGCTGCCCTTATTGCTAGTCTTACCCGGCATTTGGCAAGGTAAAAACTACATCATGCAATGTGCTTCCATGTTAATTTTGATTTACTTAGCCGAGGCCTTAGTCCGAGTCGCAGAAACAGGTGCAAATCGATACTTAGCTATTTTAGAATTAATTTTTGCCACCGCAGCCTTTATCGCCCTGTTACTTTATCTTAAGCCACTAAAAGATGCGGCGAAAAAAAAGCGCTTAGATACTAAGCATTAATATACAGAAATAGATAAAAAAAATGCCTCAGCAAAATCCATCGAAAACATGAAATCTAGCGCTGCCCTTAGTGCATTTCAAGCCCTCTTAAAACCAGCGCAAATCCTTAGTGCGCCAGAAGATATGGCGCCCTTTTTATGCGATTGGCGTAAACGCTATTTTGGCAAAGCCTTAGCTGTATTGCTGCCCAGTAGTACGGCTGAAGTAGCCCGTATTGTGCAGATCTGTGCTGAGTTTCAGATTGCCCTCGTGCCCCAGGGCGGAAATACGGGCTTATGCGGTGGGGCCACTCCCGATCAAAGTGGCTCGCAAGTGGTGCTCAGCCTGAAACGGATGAATCAAATTCGCGCGCTCGATTTAGATAATCAAACTATTACAGTAGAAGCTGGTTGTATTTTGCAATCGATCCAGGAAGCTGCAGCAGAACAGGGTTTACTTTTTCCGCTCAGTCTAGGCGCCGAAGGCAGCTGCTGTATTGGTGGCAATCTTGCTACCAATGCGGGCGGAACGAATGTACTGCGCTACGGCAATGCCAGAGACTTATGTCTCGGTCTTGAAGTAGTAACAGCTAATGGGGAGATTTGGCATGGTTTACGAGGATTGCGTAAAGACAATACAGGCTATGACTTACGCGATTTATTTATTGGTTCCGAAGGCACTCTGGGCATTATTTCAGCCGCAGTTTTAAAGCTATACCCAATGCCGGTATGCCAATGGACCTCACTCGTAGCTACCCCGAGCATTCCCGCCACTATTCAATTACTGAATTTGTTTAAACAAAAAGCCACCTCCCTATTAACTGGCTTTGAAATGATGACAGCTGAGTCACTTGTGCTGACTGAAAAACAATTTCCCCAAATGCGTAATCCCTTAGGCGAGAATCCGCCCTTCACTGTCTTAATTGAACTTTCTGATCATGAAAGCGAAGCGCATGCGCGAACTTTAGTCGAGGCAATTTTGGCCGAGGCGCTTGAACTTGGTATAGCAACAAATGCGGTTATCGCGAATTCACTTGCTCAGGCTAATACGTTTTGGCAAATGCGTGAACATATTACATTAGCGCAAGCTCAAGAAGGCGCTAATTTAAAACATGACATTACGATTCCCCTTTCTGCATTAGAGGATTTTATTACTGCCACCGATCAGGTTCTGCGCGAAAAGTATCCACAGGTACGTATCATTAACTTCGGTCACCTTGGCGATGGCAACTTACATTACAACGTCGCCGCACCAGCCGGGGTAGATAGCGCGATTTTTAATGCAGCGAATGAAATGAGCGTGCACGATATCATTTATAGCATGGTAGAAAAATTTGGCGGCTCTATTTCTGCAGAACACGGCATTGGGCAATTGAAAATGCGTGATTTACGCGCGCATAAAGGCGCTATTGCGCATGATCTCATGCAGATGATTAAAA
>CAILUH010000165.1 GCA_903837335.1 uncultured beta proteobacterium
ACCTATTCTTGTAAGGGTAGTTGGAGTGGTAAGTCGCTACCAATTTATGATGCCCAAATTCCAACTGGGGCAATCGCCTCACTTACCCGAGCTTCGATTAAACCTTGGTATGCGCAACAATTTTGGAGCAAAGCGCCTCCAGCTGAAACGGAACTCCGCCAAACTTCAGGCTGTCTTCTTGCGACTGGCGTGGGTGAGGCGCCACTCTTAAGGCAGGCTACCTTTACGATTTGGGAATCGGAAGATGCGATGAATCACTATGCCCGATCGGGCAGTCACTTAAAAGCGATTCAAGCGGCCCATAGCCAGCATTATTTTTCGGAATCGATGTTTGCTCGCTTTAAACCGATAAATCTACAAGGTTGCTGGGACGGTCGCTCGTTTGGATAAGTCAACGGTGATTGTGGTTGGTGGCGGTATCGGTGGTCTAGCGAGCGCACTTGCCCTAGCTTGCGCTGGTCTTGAAGTGACCGTAATTGAAAAGGAATCTTCCTTAGGCGGGAAAATTCGGCAGATTCAAGCTGGCGACCAAGCAATCGATTCTGGGCCCACTGTTTTCACCATGCGCTGGGTATTTGACGAGCTTTTTCGTCAAGCAGGTACACGGCTAGAAGATGAAATGCAAATTTCTCCTTTAGCTATTTTGGCTCGCCATGCCTGGAGTAAAGATGAAAGGCTCGATTTATTTGCCGACCGGCTACAGTCTGCTGAAGCCATTGCCGAATTTTCTTCGCGGGCCGAAGCGAACCGCTTTCTTGATTTTTGTCAGCACGCTAGTCAACTTTATCAGGCGTTAAAAAAACCTTACATGCTGTCTGGCAGGCCAAGCATGGGTAGCATGATGACTAGCTTAGGCGCTTCTGGTTCAAAAGCATTATTTGATATTGGGTTATTTAACAACCTTTGGAAAACCTTAGGGCACTACTTTCATGATCCCCGTTTGCGGCAGCTCTTTGGGCGTTACGCAACCTACTGTGGATCCTCTCCTTTTCAAGCGCCCGCTACCTTAATGCTCATCGCTGAAGTAGAAATGCAAGGCGTGTGGAGTATCGCTGGCGGCATGTCTACCTTAGTAAAGACATTGCAGCGACTTGCAGAACAAAAGGGGGTCCGCTTCATTACGGGTCATCAATGTAATGAAATTTTGCTAAAGAATGGACGCGCATGCGGGGTACGCCTCGATAATGATGATGTGCATCATGCCCATTCGATTATTTTTAATGGTGATGCGCGGGCTCTGCAAGTTGGCTTATTAGGTACAGGACTTAAAAATGCCAGTGCAATTGATCGCCAAGCAATTCCCTCACTCTCGGCCTTAACTTGGTCGATGTTAGCTAAGCCTCAAAGATTTCCGCTTCTGCGGCATACTGTCTTTTTTAATGCCAACTATCAAGCTGAATTTGATGACATTTTTATTCACCAGCAATTACCGAAACATCCAACTGTGTATATTTGTGCGCAAGATCAAACCGATGTCCATCTTGATCGACCCCATGAACAAGGTATTTTTTGCTTGGTCAATGCGCCAGCGCAGATAAGCCCGCGACCCGAACTTACTACCGAGGAGATTGAAGCATGCGAAAGTCAGGCATTCGCTTTATTAAAACAATGTGGTCTCGAACTCAATCCCAATTTGAATACGGTTACGCGTACGTCGCCGCATACCTTCAGTCAGCTATTTCCTGCAACGGGCGGAGCACTCTATGGATCAGCCAGCCATGGCTGGATGGGAATCTTCAAACGACCAGCGGCACAGAGTACTATTCCCGGTCTTTACCTAACGGGGGGCAGCATACATCCGGGGGCGGGAGTTCCGATGGCCGCTCTATCGGGACGCATGGCGGCCGCAACGCTGATGGGTCACCTCGGTTTGATCAAGCCCTCGGGAAAGGAGCTTATCTCTGGTGGTACCTCGATGCCCTGAGCGATGATCGCCAACATAGCATTGTCATTATTGCTTTTGTAGGTAGTGTTTTTTCACCCTACTATGCAAAAGCCCATCAAAAGTCGGGGCATGGTGATCCGGAAAATCACTGTACGTTAAATGTTGCCATTTATTCGCCAGGAAAAAACCGCTGGACTATGACTGAAAGAAGTGCGCGCAGTTCACACCGTAGCGCTAATGAGTTTGTCATTGGTCCAAGCGCATTGCGCTGGGAAAAAGATTGCCTCACCATTGAAATTAAAGAGCGAGCAGTGCCATTTGGTCAAGCTGTTCGTGGCACAGTACGAGTCTATCCAGAGCAACTATTTAATTTTTCAACTGCCCTTGATGATCGAGGGCGTCATCGCTGGGGCCCGCTGGCCCCAAGAGCACGCGTTCAGGTTGATCTGAGTAAGCCTGACTTGCATTGGCAAGGCAATGGGTATTTAGATTCCAACGAGGGAGACGGCCCTATAGCGCCAGATTTTCATGAGTGGGATTGGTCGCGCGCTGAATTAAGCAATAAACGCACTGCTGTCATTTATGATGTACGCCAAAAAAATGGGCCTGAAAAATTACATGCTCTGCTATTCCACCCGGACGGCCGTATCGAACCCTTTAACCCACCACCGCGGCAAACTTTACCCCAAACCGCTTGGCGAATTCAACGGCAGATGCGTAATGCCGATCAGCCTTCATTAAAATTAATCCAAACCCTAGAAGATACGCCGTTTTATGCGCGCTCGATTTTATCTTCAGAGCTATTAGGCGAGTCAGTGATTTCATTTCATGAAACCCTCAACGTGCCTCGCTTCGCCTCCCCCATTGTGCAATGGATGCTAGCTTGGCGAATGCCACGGGTGCGTTAAAAACTAACTAGGCGGCAATTTTTTGCGCTTCAACAGACGCTTTAGCTTGCTCGCGACGGCGCATTTCAACCCGCTCTAATAAATTCACTACCCAAACGATACGAGCGTGAATTGAACCCCCATAATGGGGCTGATGTGGCGCTTGCGCGACTGCTTGGATGAGATATTGAATTGATGGATGCGCTGGAATTAAGCGTTTGCTCCAATTCCGTTTCGCAGTTACTAGCATCGCACGACTTAATAAGTGAATTTTCTTTTGGCTAGAGACAATCGCGCGCACAGCGATTGAATTCAGCTGATTTTGTTCAATTTGACGGCCAATTTCAGCGTAAATTAAACGCGCTGCTTGAATTGCTGGACGGCAATCCCAAGGCAGATCGGTAATACCGACTTCAGCTTGATCGTACAGCGCATCGGCTTGCTTTAATAAGCGCTCGACTACGCGAGCAATAGCTGGATTAAAGTGAGGATCTTTCAACCACTGGTCGGGATCAATACCTTCCTCCACTAGCCAACTACGCGGCAAATATAAGCGGCCATTCATCGCATCCTCACCTACATCACGCGCAATATTAGTAAGTTGCATTGCCAACCCAAGATCGCAAGCTCGGGCTAAGGTTGCTGGGTCACGCTTACCCATCATTAGACACATCATTGCACCGACTGAACCAGCGACACGCGCACAATAATCCAATAAGGCATCTAAAGTCACGTACTGGCGATGCTGACTGTCCCACTCATAACCCTCAATTAGTGCGCGCAATAATTCTTGGGGAATATCGTAATAACGCACTACTTCAGCTAGGGCTCGATCAGCAGACTGGTGATCGGGCTGACCTTGATAAATTCGTTCTAAGCGACTAAATAATTCCACGATGGCATCCGGTTTTGCATCGATAGCATCGGCAATATCATCAGTCACACGACAAAAGGCATAGAGTGCGATGGCGGGATCACGCACGCGTTTGGGTAAAAGGCGTGATGCAGCAAAAAAAGATTTTGAGCCAACCCGCATCGTTTCAGTACACTGGGCCACATCTTTACTAAATTGACTCATACCAAACTCTCTCTTAAAGTCTGTATAACTTTGGGCTGTTGATATACCGCTTTTGGAACAACTGACATCAAAGCCTTGGCAGAAGATAAAACCCCAGGAATACCTGCGCCCGGGTGTGTACCAGCACCGACCATAAAAAGTCCCCGCACATCTTCGCTGCGATTGTGAGGTCTAAACCAGGCACTTTGCAATAAGAGCGGTTCAAAACCAAAGGCTGCACCTTTCACCGAAAGTAAGCGATCTTGAAAATCTTGGGGGGTCATACAAAAAGAGGTTTTAAGGTGCGATTGAAAACCGGGCATAACTGTCGCGTCTAAATAATCAGCAATTTTTTGACGATAGATCTCACCAAAAGTTTGCCAATCGGTACCACTATCTAAATTGGGTACCGGCGCTAAAACATAAAAGGTATCACAGCCCATCGGGCCCAAAGAAGCATCGGTAGCAGTAGGTCGATGCAAATAAAGACTAAAGTCGTCGGCTAATATTTTGCGTTTAAAAATATCCGTTAACAGCTCTTTATAGCGCTTGCCCAATAAAATCATATGATGCGGAATTTCGTGATACTGTCGATCGATACCAAAATACCAAACGAATAAACTCATCGAATATTTGCTATTCATTACTTTCTTATCAGTCCATACGCGCCGGTGTTCAGGGTCAATTAATTTTTGATAGGTCCAAGCTGCATCAGCATTCGAAACCACAATATCCGCAGCAATAAATCTTCCATCAGCTGTAGTGATGCCAGTTACTTGCTTATTTTTAACGACAATTTTCTTCACTTCAGTATTGCATTCAATCTCCACGCCTTGACCGCGCAACAGTCCTACTAAGCCCTGAATAATTGCCCCAGTGCCACCCATTGCAGAAAAAACCCCATGCCTTCTTTCAAGTGAATTAATTAAGGCATATACCGCTGTTACAGAAAATGGATTACCACCAATTAATAAAGGGTGAAAACTCATCACCTGGCGTAACTGCGGATTTTTAAAATACCGCGCAACTAGTGTATGAATGCTTTCCCAGGCTTTCATACGAATCATTGAGGGAATGGCAGCGAGCAAATCCTTCAGTGAATCGAAAGCAACCGAACTTAAATCTTCAAAGCCTAATTTGTAGCACTTCTCTGCCTCCTGAAGAAACTGATCAAAGCCAACTAAATCTTCGGGAGCAAACTTGGCTACCTCTTGACGCATTTGCGCTAGGTTACCGGTGTAGTCAAAATGCGTGCCATCATCAAAACGAATCCGATAAAACGGATCCATCAGACGTAAATCAACATCATCACTGAATTTTTTGCCGCATAGCTCCCAAAGCTCTTCTAATAAAAATGGGGCTGTAATAATCGTGGGGCCAGCATCAAAAGTAAATCCCTCTTTTTTAAAGACGGAGGCCCTGCCGCCAGGTGCATCGAGTTTCTCAATAACCCGCACTTGATAACCATGATGTGCCAAACGAATCGCTGCCGCTAAACCACCAAACCCACTGCCAATGACGATGGCAACGGGTCTGTCGCCATCATGAACAACCGTCTTTTTCAGCATACGTGTGCGCAGTTTTACGATATATCGTAAAACTATTTCACCGCAGTATTGGTTGCACTGCTAGTCGATGCTGCAGTGGTTGTGTCAGTGCCTCGCAAATAAGGAAAATTGGCTAGCATTGAAACACCGTAAAGCGGCTTGTAAGCGCCTTGATGGCAAGTCGCGCAATTTGCCTTTGCAACATCGCCGGTTGGCCCTAAACGGTGCGCTGGAAATACTGCTGTTAATGGCACCATAAAATTATTATTAATATCGCGCGCCATGCGGATGCCATACCAAGCTGTAGCACGCTGGGGCGGACTCTCTTCCCAACTTGCAATAGCGCGGGTGTTGTGACAATAAGAGCAATTTACGCCCAATGATTTCGACATATGAATCATCAGTCCAAAGGTCTTTTCTGTTTCTTTGATATTGCGCTTGTTATCGGTACGTAAAGCAGTATCGCCTTCGACCCGAATCATGCCATCCTTTAATAAAAAAGGTGTAAATGGATCATAGGGCAAGCTGGACAACCCAACTGATTGACTGGGGGTATTTTGACCATCTTTATTACCCAACCAACCATTGCCCTGCTTTTGTTCGGGGGCAGTAAACCACACTTGCTGGGGAATATTATTCCCCCGGTGACAGGTATAGCATGTCACACCGGTTTGCTTAACATGGGTTTGCCAGCTGCTATTAATGCGTTGATTCATTTGAATCATGCGTCGTGCAACGACTTTAGTGTACTTGCTATCATCGGCAAAATTTTCAACATTGTGACAGTAAGCACAACCTTGTTGCGGTGATACCCAGCTAGTCATTGAAACCATAAAAGTGGTAAATTGCGCGGTGCTTAAGTTACCTAAAACTTTGACATTTTTATAAGCAGTGGCTGCCTTTGGTCCGTCGGCTGGCACCGGATAAGAAGCAGGCACCACGTTATTGGGGGCTTGAGCGGCTAAGGTACGCGGGTTATATATTTCATCCATCGCGGTGCCGCGATAACCATGCTGAACAGCTTCTATTGGCGGGCGTTCACAGCCTGCGAGCAATAGCAAACTCGACAGAATGAACAGTAGACTAAATTTGGCATACATAGTCTTCATGGTTTCATCCCCTGCATTGGAATCTGTGGCACTGGTGGTGGTGGCGCGACAAAAGTAGTGGCAGGATCAACCGTAATGCCGCCAAATACATTCGGGTAAGTTGGTGCAACATGGTGTTTAACAGCCCACAGATACCAATTGTCAACCACGGTACCAGTTAATAGAATACCGATGCCGCCGACTAATGGCGTGAGGACGGCAAACCACCAAGCCCACCGATGAATTGATTCCATGGTGGCGTTAAATCCCATCGTCCAGCGCCAAAATAAAGCAGCCCTTTCTGAGGCAGTGCCACGATCGACGATCTGCTCTATTTCGCGCTCGCCGCCAAAACGGGAGACCGCCAAAATTGTGCCAGCGTGCATCGCAAATAAGAGCACTGAGCCATAGAGGAAGGCAATTGAAAGCATATGGAACGGGTTATAAAACAAATTGCCATAACGTAAAGAAAAAGCAGCTGTCCAGTCGAGGTGCGAGAAAATACCAAAGGGCACGCCCTCACTCCAGCTACCCATCAGTAATGGCCGTAAAAATCCTAAAACCAAAAAGAGCCAAATCGCGGCTAAAAATCCCCAAGCTATATGGGTACCCATGCCAAGTGCGACTGCCCGCCGATAGGTACGCAGCCACCACAATAAAATTGCAAGCGTCAAAAAGAAGCCAGCCATCATCCACCAGCCACCTTCAGCTAAAGGCATAAACAATTTCAAGCCATATTTAGGATGGGGTGGATCTAAAGAGAGCCAAAATAATTGCTTAACAAATTGAATCGGACTCCAGTTCACTGAAGCCAGCATATTCCAGCCCATGATTTGAATTGCAATGGTGCCAAAAAATAAGGAGGCTATTCCCAGCCAACCCAAATAAATCGGGCCAATTTGGGCATTACCAATACGCCCCATTAAATGAAATAAGAAGGGCTTGCCGATCCGATTACGTCGCTCATACCGATCTAAAGGGATGCCTTCATGAATGGGTCCAACGACCTGAACTTGGGTAAAGAGATTTTGATATTCCATTTTATTTTTCCCTTAGGCCTATCGCCAAATTGGTAAGTTCAACCACCAGCCCCACCATTCTGGCCAACCTCGAGTCCAAAATGGGCCGCTAATCACAATGCAAACGGCACTCCAAAATACTGCGGCTAAGGCTAAGAAGAGGCCCAAGCGATGAATCCCTAAAGTACCAACCGAGTAGCCAATAAAGTCTCTAAAAAAAGTATCTTCATGCTCCGGTGTTTTTACCGGCTGACCTTTTTGCGGATTAGTTGAAGAAAGTACTAAACCACCATGCATACATAAAGCTAAGGTGGTCGTAAAAAATAATGTCACCGCAATCATGTGTGCTGGGTTGTAATGAAAATGCAGATACTGATAACCTGTATTCGAAACCCAATCTAAATGGCTCAAAATGCCATACGGAAAACCATGGCCCCATGCGCCCATCAACACTGGGCGTATCACGACTAAAGTAAAGTAAGCAAATACAGCCATGAGATAAGCAAATGGTACATGTAAGCCCATGCCCAATTTGCGACAAATTTCAATTTCACGCAAAGCCCACGAACCAAATGCGCCGAGCGCACAAATCGTAACCAGTTGCCATAGACCACCCTCCCTCAAGGGCGCGAAATGTAAGCCGTATTTCAGATCAGGTGGGGCAATATTAATTTGCCAGAGATTCCAGGTGGGGCCCTGAGATGCACCCCACAAAATCATTGCCGTACCAAGAAAGGCAAAAAATACAGTGGTAACGCCAAAAAAACCGACGTAAAAGGGGCCGACCCAAAAATCGAACAAATCGCCGCCAATCAGTGTGCCGCCGCGAACCCGATATTTTCTTTCAAAACTTAACATTGCCATTTTTACTTCTCCCCTCGCTGGAATACAGATAAGACAAGGCTTAAGCCTCTTGTCTTATCTGTCTTCGTTCTCATACAGCAATTACTTTCCAGCTGGTACAGCTGGAGGTGTTGCAGAACCTGCAGATTCAGCCGCCTTGAACTGAGCCTGGTTCATGCCATCCAACCAGTTATAGCGCACGGTACTGAGCAGGATTAAATGAATCATGGCGGCTAATCCAAACAAGAAAATTCCCTGAATTACCATAGCGCGCAATGGGTCATATAGTTTCCATATTCTCCACATACTTTTCTCCTAAGTTAAATACGACATAAAGCTATATACCGCTGTACTAGCATCCCGAGCTACTGAATGCTTACCTTCTTCAATTGGCAGCCAAGAGCTCCATTGTTTAGGTAAAAATTTTGCTGATAGGCAAATAATAAAAAACACCATAAATCCTGAGAGAAAAATTGCTTTAAATTGCAAAGAATTCTTTTCCAGAAAATCTGCATCTATATTCTCTAAAGTGATATTTTTCATACGTATACCTCCCGCTAGTTTCTACTTAATGGAACCAAGGACGCCAAGCCCACACCAAAATATGTGCTACTACTGCAATCGATACAAAACCGACCAAGCCTTGGACATAAAACTGGTTAAACTCCTTGGCTTCATCGTCGGTGAGACCAGAGATTGAGTCTGTTCTGTTATCACTCATACGAGATCACTCCTTAAAAAGGCCTTCCGGCCGTTACCGCGCAAAGCCCGCGCGCTAGGGGCATGTGGCGTACTGCTGCCAAATTCTGTCAAACTGCTTAATTTCTTTTTCATACTGTTTCGCCTGCCAAAATTTCAGGGCAAGAGATCCGCACCCGCTCTAAGCTAATTAACTCTTCGCCAGCAGTTTCGGCGGCTCGTTCAACCCGATCGCGCAATAATTTCGCCACTGAAATTTGTACTAATACAGGCTGGGACTGCACATAATCGGCTACCGCTTTTTGCGCATCCGCCTCCCATTGCAAATTTGCCAGTAGCTTCTGACGAACCAAGGTTGCGTCAACCTTATCCATCTCTGTTCCCAAGGGAATAATGTGGAATAAAGCGTCAAATAAACCGTTACAAAATTCTTGAATTAAATAGGTGGCCCCGGCATAACCCATAAATGGCGTTCCCGTGTGGCGGCGGATTAAAGCGCCAGGATAGGATGCTGGAATAAATGTCGCTTTTGAACCAATTTCACTTAAGTACATGCGCTCGTTGTAGCTGCCATACATAATGAGTGGGGTTTTTTCTTTGGTTAGTTTACGTACTTCTTCATTGTTGGTTTTTTCGCCTGGCTTACGTGCCACCGCAAAATTACAGGGCATGCCCATTTCATCTTCAAAGAAATGGCGGATACCCCGTGAATAAGTTTCATTAGCCACGACTGCAAAACTGGCGGTACCAAAAAAATCTTGTGTAACAGAGCGCCATAAATCCCAAATCGGTTTAATCGTCGTATGCTTCTCGCGCTCTATAAATGGCTCAGGGTCTAAGCCAAGATGCTCGCCTAAAGTACGTAAAAATTGGGTCGTACTATGCAAACCAATCGGGGCTTGTAAATATGGGCGCTCTAAGGCTTCACACAACATTCGCCCAAACTCACGGTACATACAAATGTTCACGTCAGCCTCAACTAAGCGCGCAACATCAGCTAGATGTCCGCCCAGAGGAAAAACCATATTAATTTCAGCGCCAATGCCTTGCACTAAGCGGCGAATTTCAGCCAAGTCACTCGGCATATTGAATGTACCGTAACAAGGACCAATAATATTCACGCGGGGTTTTTCACCTGGTTTTTTAGGTGGGCGGGCAGGTACAGTCTTCATGCCGTACTCACTCCATAACCAAAACATTGCGCGATTCGCACATTGCCATTGATCTTCATCAATTGTGCGCGGTAAAAAGCGTTGGATATTGGTACCCTCTGGCGTCACTCCGCCGCCAATCATTTCTGCAATTGAGCCAGTGACAACGACTGAGGGCAGATCAGGATCTAAAGTAGCGTGGGCCCGTTTCATTGCGCCTTCTGTACCCTCGCGCCCCAATTGTTCTTCAGCCAATCCGGTAACTACAATTGGCAGCTCATGGGGGGGTAAGGCATCGGTGTAATGTAATACTGAAGTAACAGGTAAATTTTCACAACCAACTGGACCATCAATCACTACTTGCAAACCTTTAATCGAGGTAAACACATAAACTGCGCCCCAATATCCCCCCGCACGATCGTGATCAATGACAAACATTACATCATCTCCTCAGCTTTGCGCTTCTTTATTTTTTTCTCCAACTTACGCCGGGTTTCTGCTTTGAACTCAGGACGATCGACCGGAACATCTTCCCAAACCCCTGCTGCATGACCAGATCCAACATTGCCAAAAAAGGCTTTCATCTCATCAAAGCGGGCTTGATTCTTTAAAGCCGCATTAATCACCTGCGCTAACGAACCAGCACCAGCCGGCCCCATTAAAGGGCGCGCAGAAATTAAATTGGTGAAATATAAAGCTGGAATAGAGGCTTGTTTAGCGGCCTGCACAACGGGAGTTGTACCAATTGCTAAGTCAGGCTTGTATTCACCCATAGCCGCTAAATCTTGCTCAAGCGACGCGCGAAATACGACTTGCACCCCTTTTGATTCAAGCCAATCCTGGTCTGCTTGGCTCCACTCGGTACGCGGGCAAGCCGAACCAACATAGCGCACTTCGGCGCCACTCTCAATTAGTAGGCGCGCGACCAATAACTCAGAGCCCTCATAACCGCTGACATTAATCCGTCCTTTGATTGGCACTGCGCTGAGTACACCTTTAATAGCAGGTAAAAATTTATTTTGGGCCGCAGCAATTTTATCTGCGCTCGTATTGGTAGCCGCACCAATTGCAGCCAACCAATTAGCAGTCCCTTCATAACCCACTGGTGCAGAACCCACAATTGGTCTACCTGCCGCTTGAAATTCACGAATACTCGCGGTGTAAAAAGGATGAATAGCCCCAACTACTGCACAATCGAGGGCTTGATAAAGTTCACGCCATTCGCGAGTAGGTACGGTTGCGCCCACTGCCAAATCCATTGGGTCAAGCAACATCCCAATCACTGCTGGATCTGCAGGAAACATTTCACCTAATAAGGTGACAGTAGGTTTTGACTGCTTACCCGCACGCGGTGCTTGCACTGGTCCAGCAAGAATTTCATTACGGGCATATTGCAGCATCGCGCCAGCTAAAACATCTTTTGCTTCGGCGTGGGTTGGCACACCAAAGCCGGGAACATCGATACCAATAATTCGTACGCCATTAATTTCTTTTGGCAATAATTGCAAGGGCACTCCACTTGCAGTAGGCACACATAAATTAATGATGACGATTGCATCGTACTTTTCTGGATCGGCTTCTTTGTAAACTGCTTCACGAATATCTTCGAATAACTTTCCCGTGACCAATGATTCAGAATTAAATGGTACATACCCTACGCTGCGGCGAGCCCCATAAAAATGGGAAGTAAACGTGAGGCCATAAACGCAACATGCAGACCCCGACAAGATCGTGGCAGTTCTCCGCATTCTTAGGCCTACTCTTAAAGAGCCAAATGCAGGACACATACTTTGGGGTTGGTCGTGAGGCCCCTTGGGATAATCTTTTGCATACTGCTGCAAAATTGCCGTTTTGCCTGCTGCGCGTGCAGCCAAGTTCATTTGCTCTTTGCCAGCATGACAGCCAACACCATCGCCTAAAACTGGATCAACAATCAGTTTTTCTGGCGCGATTGGAATATTAGTAGTCATACTTAATTAGCAATTAGGCTTGGTCGTAAATCACTTCAAGTGATTCCTTCACTACCGCATCTTTACCCATCATGTCTTTCACTGTCGCTGGCTCTAAAACAAAATCGCGCCCGGTAATATCTGCTGAGAAGAGTCCGAGTAAATCATCCTGACTTAATGGCTTAGGGCGCACTGGCGGTGCTGTGGCAACATTACTGGCGAGCTCCTCAAACAGGGGTCCCCACTGCGTTCCTGGGCGGCCAATAATTTCATAGCTGGCACTTTTACGTCGAATATCATCATCCGCTGGAATGGCTGCCAATACCGGAATTCCGGCTCTTTCTGCAAAGGCTTGCGCCTCTCCAGTGTGATCATCTTTATTAATCACCATACCTGCTACACCGACATTGCCACCAAGTTTGCGGAAATACTCCACCGCTGAACAGACATTGTTAGCCACATAAAGCGATTGCAAATCATTGCTGGCAACAACGATGACTTTTTGGCACATATCGCGTGCAATGGGTAAGCCAAAACCGCCGCAAACCACATCACCCAGAAAATCAAGTAAGACGAAATCAAAGCCCCAGTCGTGGAAACCTAATTTTTCTAAAGTCTCAAAGCCATGAATAATTCCGCGCCCACCGCAGCCACGTCCTACCTCTGGGCCGCCTAATTCCATCGCGTAGACACCATCACGCTTAAAACAAACGTCGCCAATGGCAACAGCGTCGCCCGATAATTTCTTTTTCGATGAGGTTTCAATAATAGTTGGACAAGCTTTACCGCCAA
Source organism: uncultured beta proteobacterium (assembly GCA_903837335.1). Taxonomy (GTDB): domain Bacteria; phylum Pseudomonadota; class Gammaproteobacteria; order Burkholderiales; family Burkholderiaceae; genus Polynucleobacter. Next base: position 12,918 of record CAILUH010000165.1, read on the forward strand.
ATAAAAGGGAGGTGGTATCACTTTTTGGATCACAACCAATTAACAACACTTTTTTGCCTTGTTGAGCCATCATGTACGATAAATTCGCTAAGGTAAAACTTTTGCCAATTCCGCCTTTGCCATAGATGGCAATAATTTGTGTTTCTTTGGTGATGGGTCCAGTAGCAACTGCATCGGGCTCGATTGCGGCCTCTTTTTTCAAGTTCATAAACTGAATCGTAGCCTCGCTTGGAATCCCGTCGATTTTCACTTTTGTAGGTGCGTCCATTACAGTGATCTCCAATCTAAAACCATTTTTAAACAGTCTTTGTTATGAAATGCAGTGCGGTAAGCTGCATCTGCGTCTTGTGGTGTAGCACGATGTGTAATCAGACCTGCGAGCGATAAGCTGCCGGATTCAACTAAACGGTGAACTGCAGTTAGGTCAGTGGGTTGCCACTGTGCAGCAATACGTATGCGAGCTTCACGCATAAAGGCGGGAGCAAAGGCAAACGTAATCGCGTCATAAAAACCGGCTAAAACAATTTCTCCACCAGGGGCCAAGTGACTCACTAAGGTATCGAGTAGTTTGGCGTCGCCACTCACATCAATAATGGTTTTATATTTCGCGGCGGCACAAGTCTTGGGATCAACCACTTCATAGCCAACTGCACCTTCGCGACGCTTGGGATCGATTTCCCAAACCACGGGTTGTTTACCGGCCAGTACAGCAATTCGCGCCAGCAATCTACCAAGCACGCCATGACCAACAATTAAATCAGGCTGCTCATTACCAAGACCAGAGGTCACGTGATAAGCGGTGGCCGCTAGTGCATACAAAATAACTTCTTCGCCTAAATTTTCTGCTACTGCCACCGCACGCGCAGCTGGCACAATTAATCGGGATGCAGCACCGCCAAATAAACCCCGCACATCGACGAAGCAAGTTGATCCTGGGACAAAAACCCGCTGGCCGACTGTATAGCGTTGTTGGGCATCGGCTTGGATCACCCGACCCACTGACTCATAACCAGGTACCAGTGGATAACCCATTCCTGGAAAGCTCGGCATTTGGCCAGTCCAAAGCAATTTTTCTGTACCAGTGCTGATGCCGCTCCATTCAATCTCAACAATAATGTCGTTTTCGCTTGCTGGCATTAGCTCTATTTCACGCAAAAGAATCTCTTCTGGCTTTTCAAGCACTACTGCTTTGGTTTTAAGAAGCGAGTTCATTGATTAATTTTGTAAGCCAAGTTGACAATTAAATGTGTAAATATTTATTTACATATTAACCAACTTTCCTAATAAAACGCTAGCTTTGTTCACTAGGTGTTTTCACTAGTTTTACGGCTTAAGCGGTTTTGTGCAACGCAGCATTTGGGCATTGAGTGGAATCGCACTGGGCAATAGCCGAATCTCTATAAATCCAGCCTCGGCTAACATTTTTTCGATTTCCGCTTGGGTTCTGGGGCGCCCGCGGCCCATCGCTAACAAATAAAAACCAAAATACGCGTCCCCCATCTTTAATTGGCCGGGCGTACCTGCCATTGGCTCAGCCAAGAGTAAGGTGCCCCCCGGTTCTAAAGCTTGGTAAATATTGGCGAGCAGCTGTTTTACGCGCGCATCATCATGGTCAAATAGGACCCGAATTAGTGTGGCAATGTCTGCGCCACGGGGTAAGGGGTCAAGAAAAAAATTGCCCCCTATTGCTTGGGCTCGAGCACCTAATTGCGCTTGCTGAAATTGCGCACTAGCTAAGGCAGCTACTGCAGGAATGTCGAATAATTGAATCTGTAAATTTGGTAATTGCTTGGCTAAAGCAATGACAAACTTACCCTCACCCCCGCCAATGTCAAGTAAAGTCTGGTGCTGCGCAAAGGAATAGGCCTCCAGCACTTCGGCGCTAACCAAAGGTTGTGTTTGTGACATCAAAGTTGAATAAGCCTGTACTTGCTCGGCCTGCAGATTTTCGGGGGCCAACGCTTTATCCTTAGACACATAGGGCCAATATTGCGCCATTGCGCCAGTACTATTGTCGCCACGCAATAAAGCCAAGGGGTCAGCTAGATCTTGGTATAAATCAATATGATGCTGGATCATATTTAGTAATGCCTCATTACCTACCAAGGGTGCACCAAGCATACCGAGTCCGTAGCGATCTTCACTGCGTGCCTCTAATAAATTAATTGCTACTGCCGCATTTAGCAGGCGACGTAAGCCAGCTTCCGGAAGGGGTATTAATATGCCCATTTCACTAAAGGATTTGGCGCCCTGACTTAAGATCTGAAAAATATTTAATTGCACACAAGCTAATAGCACTTGCGAATAGACAAAACCCGCCATTAAATCAAATAATGCAGTTGCCTGTTTGCGAACAATGCCACGGGTTAATGGGAAGCGGGCGCTCCAACGCTGAAAACGCGGTGAAGCAATAGTTTGATTGCGCCAATCAAGAAAATAATCGCGTAGCTGTTTCAAAATCAGCTTGCAATATATTGGCTATGTATCGGCCTTTGCTCTTCTAAGAACCAATCATCGGGAATTAATCGTGCGGCCTCTTTGGCAACCAAGCTACGTAATAACTTTTCACCTTTGCAGCTAGGAATTGACTTAATTGCTTTCATTACCAATTGATCAAAATGTTGAATTGCACCAATCACTCCCAATTCTTTAGTTGAGTTAGGGCGGTCATGAGCAATATCTTGCCCAGCCGGCTTACCAGTCATACTTTGATCGGCCATAACATCACGAATGTCATCAGCTACTTGATAGGCTTCGCCCAACCACTCGCCAAGGGGACGCCAAGTTTCTGCATCAGAGCCTGCAGCCTGAGCACCAGCAGCAGTAGCCGCCTCAAATAAGGCGCCCGTTTTGGTTTTTTGGTAACGACTTAAAGAAACTTTATTTTCACACTCCCATGCTTGGCCAGCTGCTATGCCATTGGGGCTACCAACGCTGGTAGCAACCGTGGTAATGAGTGGGGCTAAACGCAAGGGCGAGCGGTTACCTGCGCGAGCGATCACCTCAAAAGCTAAAACAATTAAAGCATCACCAGACAATACGGCTAACCGTTCGCCATAAGCAGCATGCACCGAAGGCTGTCCACGTCGAGTTGCGGCATCATCAAAGCACGGTAAATCATCATGCACTAAAGATGCACAATGCAATAGTTCAATTGCCGCTGCTGCTGCCAGTGACAGCGCAGGGTCATCGTTACCGCAGGCGGCAGCCACCGCTAAACACAATTGTGGACGAATGCGTGCGCCACCTGGAAAAACGGCATGATGCAATGCCTGCACTAAGGTTGGCGGTGCAAATTTTGAATCGGTTAATGCCAAGGACTCATGGAGCTTTAGCTCGATACTTTGGATTACCGAAATATTTTCTGACATACAAGCCTCGTTTACGCCTTCTCAGCCAAGAATTATGACTGTAAAAAATTGTTCATAACTAACAAGCCCTTAGGATATATACATCTATACTTTGAGGTCAATCATTAATGAATCAGTAAAAACCCCTAGTGAATTCGCTTAATCGCATCCCCAATTATTGGCCACATCGCACGCTGAGTCGCTCTATCGATGTTGGCAATCTACGTTGGCATGTACAAATTACTGGTGAGACAGGCCCAACAATTTTGCTCTTACATGGTACCGGTGCTTCAGCCCACTCTTGGTCAGAAATTATTCCTCAACTAGCGGGACATGCTCGCGTAGTCGTGCCCGACTTACCAGGTCATGCCTTTACTTTAAATGCGCCAGTTGACTCATTGCGTTTACACAAAATAGCGAGCGAGCTAAAAAAATTAATGCATGCACTTGCTTTGCCAGGTCCTCATTTAGTGGTTGGTCACTCTGCTGGGGCACTGTTGGCCTTAAGTTATGCAGAAATTAATCCTGAAATCAAATGCATTATTGGCTTAAATCCATCCTTAGTTCCGCCGCCTGTAAGTTACACCCAATTTTTTGGCCCGCTTTTAAGCCCATTTACTCGCTCATCACTTATTTCCTTTGCCTTGGCAAAGTTTGCGGGCGCAAGCTCGATGATTGATCGATTGCTGGATTCAACCAACACCATCCTGCCTGAAGCGCGCAGAATTTTTTATCGTGACTTATTCTCGAACCCAAAACATGTGCTCGGCGCAATGAATTTTATGGCAGCAGCGGATATTACCGCCGTCCTAAACAAGGCCAAAGTATGTAGCGCTAAATTAATTTGGGTTTTAGGTAAAAATGATGTTTGGATTCCTGAAAAAGAATTACGAAAAACAATTGCAAATTATTTCCCGCAGGCAACTGTAATCGAGTGGTCTGGGGGTCATCTAATGCATGAATTAGAGCCGCAAAAGACTGTCGATCTTATTTTGCAAGAGTTATTACTACTACAAGGTACGCAAGACCGCTTGTGAAACTTCCTTTGCACCGGCATGCGGTAAAGGTAAATAAATCGAACCAACTAGCTTCGCGATCTGCTCACCCTCAATGCGGGGCTGTGGCGAGGTATCAATCCACAAGGATTTAATTGCGGACCGCCCCAAATAACGCGCTGCTTGTTCCGCATCCAATTGAGCTTGGGCGCGACCCGGCACTCCATTGCGCCCAATATTGGCTCGACCATCTGTAAGAAAAACAATTGCTGGTGATAAGCCTTGGCGTTGGGCGTTTTGCGCAAGCTCGGTTGCAATATAAATTGCGTCAGCCAATGGCGTACCGCCACCGCCAGGCATTTCAGCCAAGCTACGTTTAGCGCGAACCAGCGAGCGAGTCGATGGCAACAGGATTTCTGCGCCTGTGCCCCGAAATGAAATTACTGCCACTTGATCACGCCTGACATAGCACTCTGCTAACAAAAGTTCTACTGCGCCCTTTGCTTCAGCTAAGCGATGCATTGCCGCTGAGCCTGAAGCATCAACCGCAAAGATGGTGAGTGTTTGCGTGCGCTCTTGATATCTTCGCACCCGAAAGTCACTTTTAGTGATATGGATGGTTTTACTGGATCGCGGCACAGCCAACGATGCATTTTGTTTTTTTCGAATCGCTTGCCATGGCGCGGCTGTTCGCAAGGTATCGATTAGAGAGAGTGATGCGCCCGCTTGTGGATTGCCGGCAATGGAGCCCATTGGACGCCCACGCAAATGACCCATTTTTCGAGCGCCGGTTTTCCCACCAAAGGCTTTTTGATTCTGTATTAACGGCCCCTTTAATAACTCACTTAATAAATCAGCAGGAATAGCCGCTTTTGCAGATTCTAATACGCTGTCTTCAATTTCCTCAACTGTATCCTGCTGATTTTCTGGTGGTGGAGTTTCTGCAGGTGCTTGTGGCTCCTCTACTTTATTTTCAGGAGCATCATTTTGTTCGGGGGGCTCATCGTGCTCTGCATCTTCTTCTAGATCAGTTTCGGCGGGTGGTGATTCGGCACTAGGTAATTGAGTTGCCCGGGGTGAAATGACTAAAGTGATGGCTTCACTGAGGTGGCTATCACTAATGCGATCTGCGCCCTGCATCGCTGCTAAATACGCAGCTGTTTTTGCCGCATAGTGCAAAGCCCGTACTGAGTGAACCCCTAAATGCATAGCGGTCTCAGCAATTGCTAACCACTGCTCATCGGTAAGGATGTAACTAGCTGCATTCCCTACTTGAGTTGATATTGGCTGGCTAGCGTCTACATCAATTAACCCATCCTCATTTTCTGGCAAGTCATGCCAATGAATTTCATCTAAACTCAAATGAAAAGC
>CAILUH010000166.1 GCA_903837335.1 uncultured beta proteobacterium
CCTCTTGCTGCATTCTTTCTCGTGTCGGCTGGTCAAGACTTACAAATGGCTCATCCATTAAGATTAAATCCGCATTTGTTGCAAAGGCCCTAGCAATTGAAACTCGCTGCTTCATGCCACCAGAAATTTGATGCGGATAAAAATCCTCAAATCCGCCAAGACCAACAATGCGAATCACTTCTGCTACTTTTTGTTTTATTTCGGCTTTCTTTAATTTTTTAATTTTTAAACCTGTAGCAATATTTTCCCAGACGGTTAGCCATGGCAAGGTGGATGGCTCTTGAAAAACAAAAGAAATACTATGTTTTTTTGGATTGACCATTTCTCCATCTAGCAATACATCCCCTTTTGATGGCTTTAATAAACCACTAAGAATATCGAGCAAGGTTGTCTTGCCGCAGCCACTAGGTCCGCAAATACACAAAAATTCATTTTCTTTTACGGCAAATTGAATATCGCCATGTACGACCAAATTGCCATATTGGTGAGAGATACCGACTTGAAGTTTGGGGTTTAAATTTGTCATAGTTAGCTTGATAAACCCTTAAAGAGTCACCTGCCATCTCCACTTAAATAAATAACGCTCGGCCATTAACAGTAATTCATTTAAAACGAAGCCAATTGCACCAATCACAATCATGCCAACAATAATTTCCGGTATCTTCAACAATTCAGCGTAGTTCAACATCATACGTCCCAAGCCTTCATTAATTCCGCCAGCTAATTCAGCTGCCACAATGGTCAGCCAAGCAGCACCCATCGCCACGCGCATGCCTCCCAGAATATCTGGTAGTACGGTTGGCACCACCACATGCATTAAGGTATAAAACTTCGAAGCACCATATACAGCTACAACCTTTTTATGCAAAGGCTCTACCCGCTGAACGCCTACTAAAGTTGATGTATACACCGGGAAAAAAGCACCAAGAAAAATTAAAAATGCAAAACGGGTATCACCTGCAAATAAAATAATCGCCAATGGAATCCAAGCAATCGGTGGAATAAAGCGGAAAGGCTCCATAACTGAGCGTGTCGAGTTATAAAGACTTTTATTTAAGCCCATTAGCAAGCCCAGAGGCACGCCGAGAAAAACCCCTAAATTAAAGCCCAATAAAACCCGATATAAACTTGCCCACGCATGCGTTCCTAAAGAAATACCTTGGGTATCACCCTTCATAATTAAATTTTTAAACGCCTTGAATACAGCGTCTACCGGCGGAAAAAATGGTGAAGCAACCCAACTAGCGAGTAATTGCCAAAATAATAAAAAGGCTGCTAAAGCAACGATATTAAGGCAAGCCGCCTTAATACCTGGGTTCATTTGTTTGCTACTGGAATTAAATAAGGAGGTGAACAATTTATTCCATCCGGTTTAAAAAACTAGTTTCAACAAAACGAGTGTGAACATCACCCGCAATAAATTCAGGGGAGCTAATCAGTTTTCTTTGAAATTCACGCGTTGTCTCTACGCCCTCAACTTGCATTTCTAATAAAGCCCGTTGCATCCGTACAATTGCCTCTGTCCGATCACGACCCCAGCAAATCACCTTGCCAAGTAGGGAATCATAAAATGGGGGAATCACATATCCCGAAAATAAATGGCTATCCATTCTGATCCCAAACCCCCCAGGTGCAAAATACTCGTTTACCCTGCCAGGATTGGGCCGAAAATCATTTGACGCACTTTCGGCATTAATACGGCATTCAATTGCATGTCCAGTTAAACGGATATCCTTTTGCTGCAAACTAAGGCCTTCACCGGCAGCTATCAGTATTTGGGCTTTAACTAAATCAATCCCCGTTACCATTTCAGTGACTGGGTGCTCAACCTGAATCCGGGTGTTCATTTCCATAAAATAAAATTGCTGAGATACGGGGTCCAGCATGCACTCAATTGTGCCCGCGCTACGATAGTTAACATGTTTACACAGCTGAATTGCTGCATTGCCAATCTCAGCGCGCAATTTCTCACTTAATACCGGAGAGGGGCTTTCTTCTACTAATTTTTGATTCCGACGTTGTAAGGAACAATCCCGCTCACCAAGATGCAAAATATTTTCACCATCACCCAACACCTGCACCTCAATGTGCCGAATACCCGTAAGAAATTTTTCCATGTACAGAGCGCCATCACCAAAAGCGGACTTTGCTTCCTGGGAAGCCTCAATATAGGCTGCTTCGACTTGCTCAGCATTATTCACAATGCGCATGCCTCTTCCGCCGCCACCCGCACTTGCCTTCAATAAAACCGGGTAACCAATTTTATCTGCAACACTTGCGGCCTCTTTAGCATCTTGCAAAATACCATTTGAACCTGGGGTCGTCGGAATGCCCGCCTCTTTTGCAAGGCGGATAGCGGTAGCCTTATCCCCCATCAAGCGAATTGAAGTTGGGCTGGGGCCAATAAAAATATAGCCCTCGCTCTCACAACGCTCAGCAAAATCTGCATTTTCAGATAAAAACCCATAGCCAGGATGAATTGCATCAACTCGAAAGAGATAGGCTGCAGTGAGAATTTTTTCAACGTTTAAATAACTTTCACTAGCGCGAGCAGGGCCTATGCACATCGATTTATCTGCCATAAAAACTGGTAAAGATTGACTATCAGCCTCCGAATAAACCTGAACTGTTTCAATGCCCAGCTCTTGGCACGCACGAATAATACGTACGGCAATTTCACCGCGATTAGCAATTAATATTTTTTTAATGGGTTTTGCTTTATGCATTAGGCTTAATTAAAATCAATATTTGTCCATATTCCACTGGCTCGCCGTCCGCAACCAAGATTTCGCTTACTACGCCATCAACCCCGGCAGGTAATGAATTCATTAACTTCATCACCTCAATAATGCACACCACTGAATCTATACCGACTGCAGCACCAATCTCAATAAACGGCGGGGCTCCGGGTTCGGGACAACGGTAAAAACTACCCACCATCGGCGCCTTAATACCCACAAAACCAGCAGGAGCGACCAGCATTTTTTTGCTGACGGGCTTTTGTGGCGCACTTACTTGATCACTAACTTCAGCACTTTGCACGGGTATAGGAGTCTGCTCTAAGTTGCCAGAACGCTGAAAAGAACGAGGCTGTGAGGAAGCAGAATTTTTCCGTAAATCGATTTTAATGTCTCCGTACTGAAGACTAAACTCAGAAAATTGCGGTGAATCTTCAACTAAGCGAATGATCTCCATCAAATCCTGATAATTTAAATTACGCTCAGCCACTACTATCTCCTTTAATTAAATTTAGCATCATCATGACCCTGCAATTTCAATGTTCAAACCAGGTTTAGATACGTGAATCCGACTTGTCTTTGGCCGCCGACTCAATTCTTTAACTAAGGAAACAACTGAGTGCTCAAAAACATATTCCGTTTTCATTGCACCTGCTGCTAACATATCATCCACTTGAGATCCAGCAAACATATAGCGCAATAAACGCTCATCATCACTAGCATGCGGATATTTCTTTCTTAAGGCCTTTACACCGGGTTCGCGTTGAGTGGGGTGTAAGCCAATTTGTTTAGAGCCATTCTCTATAATCCGATCCAAAACGCTTGGCTCGACTGGCGCCAACAATTTACCGTAATACCCTAAAGCATATTTTTTTATTTCGTTAGGAACGACGCGATACCGCTCGCCATGCAAAACATTTAATACTGCCTGGGTGCCTACAAATTGAGCAAAAGGCGTAATCATAATTGGATAACCTAGCTCTTGCCTTACCCTGGCACATTCATCTAGCAGCTCATCAAACTTATCTGCAATGCCAGCCTGATCTAACTGCGAACGAAAATTACTCAGCATTCCCCCAGGAATTTGATGCTGATAGTGAAAGGCGTTATATTCCAAAATCTGGCCCACCGGTTTATCTTCAAGTTCTGCGATGCGCTGAAAATGTGCGCCAATTTCGTCAATGATCTCGTCATTGATCGAGAGGCGATAACCATCTAGTCTTAAATTTTTAGCAACGCTTTGAGTGGCGGGCTGTGCGGCGCCATTTGCGAGTGGCGCTATCGAAGTATGCAACTGATCAGCGCCAAGCTTAACTGCCTCTAAATACATTAATGGGGCGATGCCCGTTAAGCAATGTCCATGAATTTCAAGCGGCACTTTACCCATTACTTTTTTCAGTGCAGGAACTAAGGTACGAATTCGATCAACAGTTAATAGTCCGCCAGCATCTTTAAGCATAATGGCATCCACCGTACCACTGGCAATTAGTTGCTTGGCAGTTTCAACGTATAACGCATCAGTATGAACTGGGCTTAAGCTATACGAAAGTGCGCCAAATGTATACACCCCCAAAGCTTTCGATATCCGCGTGGTGGCTAACATGTTTGAAACATCATTGAGACCATCAAAAGCGCCGATAACCCTAAAGCCATTGGCAACTAAACGCTCTACCCAGAGCTCAATAATATCATCTGGAACAAAGTCAAATGAGGCAATATTTTTACTGCGCACCAACGACCTCAAAGGCGTTTTTTTAATGAGCTTGCGCATGAGTCGCACGCGTTCCCACGGATCTTCTTTTAAGTAGCGTACACAAACATCAAACTGAATTGTTCCGGCCAGATCAATCTGGTCAAAACCCGCTCGATCCATTTGCTCTGCGATCGGCAGCATATGGGCAGTCGTCATCCGCGTTGCCCACAAGCATTGATGCGCATCGCGTAAAGTTGTATCAATAATACCTACCGATTTATCCAAAATCATTCCTTCTATTCGAGATTAGTTGGCTCAAACCCACGCAACGCCCTTTTCAAAACGATCATCAGTGGCAACCTGCAAATCACCATCTGGCGTCCTCAACAAAGCCGAAGTCGGCCCAAAATATTCTGCAGGATTAATTTGCAGCGCCTGATAACGCTTTGCTAGCGCTTCATCCTCAAGCTCTAAATCACCATTCGGTGTCACCGAGACACGCAGGCGGTTAATCGCTTTTTCTAGGCTACTATTTTGCGAGCTCATTTCTAAAATAATTTGTAAGATAATTGCCGGTATGCGGGGTCCACCTGGACATCCAGAGGCAATTTGATCGCCATTTTTCTTTAGCATCACATTGGGCGAGAGATTCGTCACGCAAAGCCATTCCCCGGAAGCGACCGACTGGCGGAATAAATTGCCAGCGCAATTTAAAATAACTCCCGTTCCTGGAGTCATTAGGCCCGATCCAAACCATAAGGGTCCTTGTGTAAAAGTACAAGAAACTGTCATACCATTGGCATCGCTGATGCAAAAATGCGTTGTGTGCTGCTCTGCTGCCTTTGCTACAACAAAAGCCTGTCTTTTATTGTTCCACCCTACCCGCAACGCTTCTGCAAGCAACTCAATATAATTTTTTTCTTCCTGCAACGCTTCTAGCTGAATATGAGACAACTGGTGCAGTGCATCTGTCACGATACCAAACCCCGATGTTAAGGGATTGGGGCCATAAATATCAGACCCGTGAAATGCCACTAGACTGCCTTTATCAAGCGTAGCCTGCTGTTGTAAAAAATTTTCCGTATTTAACCAGCCACCATGCTCTAATAAAAATTGACTAGTAGCACTTGCAAACTCGCCTTGATAAAAAAATCCGACTGGATCTGCTTGAATCTGAGTCAAC
>CAILUH010000167.1 GCA_903837335.1 uncultured beta proteobacterium
CCATTCTTTGCGCTTGCCAAAAACGCCAAAACAGCCCTTGCGACTCAAGCTTGGATCATTCGGGCCGCTCACCAGACCGCTGCGCATTAAAGCCATACCAATAGTCGCCACTTCGCCACTGGGTACAGGTAAATACAAAGGGGTAATGATCGGGGAACCTTCGCTCATTTGCAAACTCGCGCTTGCGCGTGCATCACAAAGCCATAAATCCAAACCTTTAGCCATACAAACTTTCAGCCCGACTGACAAAGCGATCGACAAACGTGCCGGCAATATGAGCAAAAACCGGGCCAATAATTTTATCGAGCAACGCGTTTTTAAATTCCCAATGTAATTTGAATTCCACTTTGCAAGCATCTTCTCGTAAAGCAATGAAGTTCCACTGCCCCGAAAAATGTCGAAACGGCCCATCGACAAAAACCATATCAATCGTTTCGGGGCGATGATTCACATTCCGCGTATGGAAGTATTGCTTAATCCCTTTAAAATGAATGCTTATTTTGGCGTCTAAGATGGTGTCGGTTTGTTCAAATATCTCCACACCGCCACACCATGGCAGGAATTCAGGGTAACGCGCCACATCGGTCACCAAATCAAACATCCGCTCAACGGATTGGTTAATTAAAACGGTCTTATAGACGTCTGCCATAATCAAGTCAGAAAATAACTATATAAACCATGAGTATCGTTGATAACAAAAAAGCCTTCTTTGATTATTTTATCGAGGAACGCTTCGAAGCCGGGCTGGCTCTAGAGGGCTGGGAAGTGAAAGCCATTCGCGCCGGGCGGGCACAAATTAAAGAAGCGTATGTTGTCATACGCAAGGCCGAACTATTCCTCATTGGCGCCCACATTAGCCCCCTCAGCTCCACTTCAACTCATGTCCTGGCCGACCCCACGCGAACCCGTAAATTACTCCTCAATGCCCTTGAAATACGCAAATTGATTGGCAAGGTAGACCAAAAGGGATATACGCTTGTGCCCGTTAACCTGCATTTCTCGAAAGGCAATGTGAAATGCGAAATTGGCTTAGCTAAAGGGAAAAAACAGCATGATAAGCGCGCTACGGAAAAGGAACGGGACTGGGAGCGAGAAAAAGCCCGCATTGCCCGTGGCGATTTGTCCTAGGCAAAAGGTAGCTGACACCAAGCTCGTACTTTGAAAATTCAGCGATTTTTAGTTAAAAATCGTCATTTAGCACCAAATTTGTGCGTAAATGCACCAATCAAACCCTGAGTTCACCCTTTCATCACCCTAAGGTAATTTAACGTATACCAATGAACTTGCCATACGACGAAATGCTCAACGAGGCAGGTAAAGCGCGCCCCCATTACCGGACGTTTCACCGCTGGCTAAATCAGCAAAGCGAGACCCTAATGGGTCTTAAGCGTGCCGAAGCAGAACTGATTTTTCGACGCGTGGGAATTACCTTTGCTGTTTATGGCGATGACCTGGGCTCAGAGCGAACGATTCCCTTTGATCAAATACCGCGGATTTTTAGCGCTCAAGAATGGGCGCAACTCGAAACGGGCCTACGCCAACGTGTCCAAGCGTTAAATCGCTTTATCTATGATATTTATCATGAGGAAACCATTATTAAAGCAGGCATTGTGCCGGCTGAACAAATTTTTAATAATGCGCAATACCGTCCTGAGATGCGCAATGTCGATGTGCCGCGCGACATCTATGCACAAATTGCGGGAATTGATATTGTGCGCGCAGGAGCAGGCGAGTTTTATGTTTTAGAAGATAACTTACGCGTGCCCTCCGGTGTTTCATATATGGTGGAAGATCGGAAAATGATGATGCGCTTATTTCCTGATTTATTTCAAGAGCAGCGCATTGCACCAGTAGAGCACTACCCTGACCTTTTATTGGAGTGCCTCAAATCCGTCAAACCCAGTGATGTTAAAAAACCCAATGTCGTGGTTTTAACTCCAGGGATGTACAACTCAGCCTATTTTGAACATACCTATTTAGCTTTACAAATGGGAGTTGAATTGGTTGAGGGCAAAGACTTGTATGTAAAAAATGAGCAAGTCTTCATGCGCACTACCCAAGGACCCGAAAGAGTCGATGTCATTTATCGCCGTATTGATGACGACTTTTTAGATCCACTAGCGTTTCGATCCGATTCCACGCTTGGCGTTGCTGGCCTCCTCTCGGCCTATCGCGCTGGTAATGTGACTTTAGCTAATGCCATCGGCACTGGTGTAGCGGATGATAAATCGATTTACCCTTATGTACCCGCAATGATTGAGTTCTATTTAGGCGAAAAACCGATCTTAAATAACGTGCCTACGTTTCAATGCCGCAAACCAGATGATTTGGCTTACACCTTGGCGCACTTAAGTGAGTTGGTGGTCAAAGAGACCCACGGTGCAGGTGGCTATGGCATGTTAGTGGGGCCAGCTGCAAGCAAAGTCGAGATAGAAAGTTTTCGCGTCCATTTAAAAGCGAACCCAGAAAAATACATCGCCCAACCAACGCTAGCCTTATCAACTTGTCCAACTTTTGTGGAAGCGGGAATTGCTCCCCGCCACATTGATTTACGCCCCTTTGTACTTTCAGGGAAAACAGTCAAGATGGTGCCAGGCGGGCTAACCCGAGTTGCCCTGAAAGAAGGCTCTTTAGTAGTGAATTCTTCGCAAGGTGGCGGCACTAAAGATACCTGGGTACTAGAAACATGAACTCAATATGTTAAGCCGCACAGCGGACTGTCTTTACTGGATGGCGCGCTATACCGAGCGCGCTGAAAATACCGCACGTATGCTGGATGTAAGTCACCAAACTGCTTTGCTGCCCCAGCCAGAGCAATTTTTAGAACAAAGCTGGAAAAAGCTCTTAACCATTTCCAAGCTAGAGGATGACTTCAGCAAGAAATATGACATCATCAATCGTCATAACGTACTTGATTTCATGATTTATGAAAATACGAACCCTTCCAGCATCGTTTCTTGCCTGTACTCAGCGCGTGAAAATGCCCGTGTAATCCGCGGTCGAATTACTTCCGAGGTATGGGAAACCCAAAATACCACTTGGCTTGAGTTACAAACCATCTTGGTCAATCGCGAGCGCTCTGACCACAGCCGTTTTTTAGAGTGGGTGAAGCACCGTTGCCATTTAGTACGTGGCGTCATTCAAGGCACGATGTTAAAAAATGAAGCTCTATATTTTTTAGGCATTGGTACTTTAATCGAGCGCGCTGATAATACTGCGCGTATTTTGGAAACAAAATATGAGATTCAAGAAAATGTAAAACCGGTACAAAAAAATAAAGGGGCTGAAGAAGAAGGCAGTGATAGTTTCTTTAATTTTTATCATTGGGCCTCCCTGCTGCGCTCGGTATCTGGGTTTGAAATTTATCGTCAAATTTATTCAGATCAAATCACGCCTAAACAAGTTGCCGAACTCCTCATTTTTAATCCACAAATGCCGCGCTCCTTAGTTTCTTGCGTCAATGAATTAATTCCCCTCATGGCCGCCGTGCGCAATCAAGATTCAAAGGAAATTGAACGCCTGCTTGGCAAATTAAAAGCCAGCCTTGAGTACTCTGATATTGATGAGGTCTTTAGTCAAGGCCTCGAAGAATTTATGGAGGATTTTTTAGAGCGCATTAATCATATAGCCGATGATTTTAGCAATACCTTTCTTATTCCTCTGGCTGTTGCTTAACTTATCCTTACTGCCCCTTCTATGCAATTAAAAATTATTCACCGTACTGAATACCGGTATGAACTACCGGTACACTATTCAATTCAAGAGTTGCGGTTATCGCCCACAACCACCCCTGGACAAGATGTTGAAAAGTGGCGCATTCAGACACCCATTAAAGCCAATCTTTCTTTGGATGCCTTTCAAAATACATGCAGCACCTTTGTCCAAGATAATCCGTATACCTCAATGATGATTGAGGCTGAAGGCATTATTAAAACAAGTGCAGCGTTTGAATTTATCGACACTAGCAAAGCAGTTTCGCCTTATTATTTACTGCAACAAACCCGACTAACCGAACCTACCGCCGAAATGCTAGATTTTTTTGCCGCTGATTTACCAAAAAATAATAGTTCCGCGGCAATTCTCAATTTAGCCACTGCAGTACAACAGGCTATTGCCTATATTCCCGGGTCCACTAATTTTGCCAGTTTAGCCGCACAATCATTCGCCATGAAAGCGGGGGTCTGTCAAGATCATAGCCACATTCTCTTGGGCCTATGTCGGGCTAGTCATATTCCCGCTCGCTATGTCAGCGGCTATTTCTTTACCGAGGATTCGCCCGATTTGGCCAGCCATGCCTGGATTGATGCCTGTATTGATATAGATCGGGGACATTGGATTAGTGTTGACACAACACATGCCTGTTTTACTGACGCTCGCCATATTCGCCTGGCAATTGGCCGTGATTACTATTCTGCTGCCCCCGTTAAAGGTGTCCGCTCGGGAGGTGGCACAGAAGAGCTGACCGCCACCATTTCCATTCATCAATTATCCTAGTGACACTTTGCTTATGAATGGATTTTTGCTATGACCTATTGTGTTGGCCTTTGCCTAAAAAATGGCTTAGTTTTTTTAGCTGATACCCGCACTAACGCAGGTGTCGATCAAATTGGTACCTTCCGAAAAATGACCTTATTTCAGAAAGATAAGGATCGTTTCTTTGCTCTCATGAGTTCGGGTAATTTGGCCATTACTCAGGCTGTCAAAGAAATTCTGCTGCAAGGGAAATTGTTGGGCGGGAAAAATCTCTGGAACGCCGCCAATGCACATGAGGCTGCAGAAGTCGTTGGCGATGCGATTAAACAGGTGTATGACCGAGATTTTCTTGCGCTTAAAAAAGCCGGTATTGACTTTAATTGCAATCTGATCTTTGGCGGCCAGGTACGCGGTGAAAATCCCCGCTTATTTAATGTTTATTCAGCAGGTAACTTTATTGAGGCGACGCCGGAAAATTGCTATTTTCAAATTGGTGAATCTAAATATGGCAAACCCATATTAGATCGGGTGGTTAATTATCAAACACCATTGAATCTCGCAACTAAATGCGCCTTAATTTCCATGGACTCCACGCTCAAAAGTAATATCTCCGTCGGCTTGCCCCTTGACTTACTGGTATATGAAACAAACTCGTTTCATCCGGGTAAATTGGTGACAATTGATGAAAGTAATCCGTATTATCAAATGATTCATCAAGTTTGGGGGCAAAAATTACGCGCCGCGTTTATGGAAATACCAGAGCCTAGTTGGAATAGCGCACGCCGAGGTTCCGCAGCAATTATGTCAAGCTCCAAAGAGCTTGGCTCGGTTCCCATTGAGCATGAAAATAAAAAGAAGTCCGCTGTGAAACCAAAGCGCCAGGGCCGAAAAAAATAACTTTTTTTCTTAAACGACTTCACCCAAGCGCTTTAATCTCGCTTATTTAGCTAACATTTCCCAAGTTTGCACTACGCTATCCGGGTTTAGTGAAATTGAGGTAATGCCCTTTTCTACTAACCACTTGGCAAAATCAGGATGGTCAGAGGGTCCCTGACCACAAATACCGACATATTTATTTTGCTTACGACAGGCGTCAATAGCTCGCTCGATCATAAACGTCACCGCTGGGTCGCGTTCATCAAAATCAATTGCCAAAAGCTCCATCCCTGAATCGCGATCTAGTCCAAGGGTTAACTGCGTCATATCATTAGAGCCAATCGAAAAGCCATCGAAGTAGGCCAGAAATTCATCGGCCAAAATTGCATTCGAAGGCACTTCGCACATCATGATTAAGCGCAGACCGTTCTCGCCGCGCCGTAAGCCAAGTTTAGCCATCATCTCGATGACGCGCTCAGCCTGTTTGGTGGTTCGCACAAATGGCACCATAATTTCCACGTTATCTAAGCCCATAACTTCGCGCACCCGTTTCATCGCTGCGCACTCTAAAGCAAAGGCCTCACCAAATTCAGCAGAAACATAACGCGAAGCGCCGCGGAACCCAAGCATCGGATTTTCTTCATCGGGCTCATAGCGTGATCCGCCAATGAGCTTCTTATACTCATTCGACTTAAAGTCGGACAAACGCACAATAACCGATTTAGGATAAAAAGCGGCAGCAATCGTGGCTACGCCTTCGACCAATTTATCCTCATAAAATGCCCGTGGACTGGCATAACCGCGCGCGACACTTTCTACTGCGCGCTTTAAATCGGGGTCGATATTGGGATACTCTAAAACCGCACGGGGATGAACACCAATGTAGTTATTAATAATAAATTCCAGACGCGCTAGACCTACACCACTATTTGGAATTTGGCAGAAATCAAAAGCCAATTGCGGGTTGCCAATATTCATGGTTATTTTTACCGGAATGTCTGGTAATTCCCCGCGTGATATTTCAGTGACCTCGGTTTCAATCAGGCCATCATAGACATGCCCCTCATCGCCTTCAGCGCAAGAAACCGTGACCACTGTGCCCTCTTGCAAAACGTCGGTGGCATCACCGCAACCCACAACTGCTGGCACACCTAACTCGCGGGCAATGATTGCCGCATGGCAAGTACGGCCGCCGCGATTCGTAATAATGGCAGCAGCCCTTTTCATCACTGGCTCCCAGTTGGGGTCTGTCATATCCGCTACCAATACATCGCCCGGCTGCACTCGATCCATTTCGCTCGCATCGCGAATAATACGTACTGGTCCTGCACCAATTTTTTGGCCAATGGCTCGACCCTTCGCCAACACCTTTGAACTCCCTTTTAACTTATAGCGCATCTCTAGTTGGCCAACAGCCTGACTCTTAACGGTTTCTGGACGCGCCTGCAAAATATATAACAGGCCGTCTTTACCATCTTTACCCCATTCAATATCCATCGGTCTGCCGTAGTGTTTTTCGATAATCACGGCAAACTTGGCTAGCTCAGTAATATCGTTATCGGCTAAAGAAAAACGATTACGCTTCTCGAGTGCTACATCAGTCGTAATGACCCGCTCGGCAGAGCCTGCGGGAGCGAATTCCATTTGAATTAATTTAGACCCGAGCGAGCGGCGAATAATGGCGCTTTTATTCTGAGCTAAAGTCGTTTTGAAAACATAAAACTCATCCGGATTCACCGCGCCCTGCACCACGGTTTCGCCCAAGCCATAACTTGAGGTAATAAATACTACGTCAGGAAATCCCGATTCCGTATCTAGCGTAAACATCACCCCAGCAGCACCTAAATCGGCGCGCACCATACGCTGAATCCCTGCTGATAAAGCAACTTCTGCGTGGGCAAAGCCCTTATGTACCCGATACGAAATAGCGCGATCGTTATACAAAGAAGCAAAAACAATCCGAATCTTCTGTAAAACGTCATCAATACCGGCCACATTTAGAAAAGTCTCTTGTTGACCCGCAAATGAGGCATCCGGTAAATCCTCGGCGGTTGCTGATGAGCGTACTGCAAACGATCCTAGACCCGAGGTGTCTAACTGCGCAAACGCGTGGCGAATTTCCTGCTCAAGCCGGGGTTGAAATGGCGCCTCTTCAATCCAGCGGCGAATTTCCGCACCCGCTTGCGCTAAAGCCCGAACATCATCGATATTGAGATCCACTAAACGCTGTTGAATCCGTTCAGTTAACTGATTATGCTTTAAGAAGTCACGAAAGGCTAAAGCAGTAGTGGCAAAGCCAGTAGGCACGCGCACGCCAGCAGTAGCTAATTGGGAAATCATTTCCCCTAAGGAGGCATTTTTACCGCCAACCGATTCAACATCGGTCATTCTTAGTTGTTCAAAAGGCAATACATAAGCATCACCCGCTTGGGCTACAGTTTGTTGGTTGGACATAAATACACTCACAAAAAATAAAGAAAGCGGTTTAGCGGCCAGCAAAAATGCGGCATACTTCATTAATCTCTATTGTAGTGCTCCGCCTCCCTTGTTCAGCCTAAAACTGCCATAATTAATCCCTCACCTATGACAAACCTCCCTAGGCTCGTTTTTATCGTCTCAGACGGCACTGGTATTACGGCCGAAAACTTTAGCCAGTCAATTTTGGCGCAATTTGAGCTCAGCTTTAAGCAAATCCGCATCCCCTTTGTTGATAGTCCAGAAAAGGCCTATAAAGCCCTAGAAACAATTAATCAGGCCTGCCAAGACAAGGGCTTTAAGCCGATTATTTTTACCACCCTTGTCAATCCTGAAATGAACAGCATTGTGGCCAAAGCGGAAGGTTTAGTACTCGATATGTTTCAAACCTTTGTTGCGCCTCTAGAACAATTATTAGGCCAAAAATCGACCCATGCCATTAACCGCTTGCACCATAATGCCGACACCGATGCTTATAAAAATCGAATTGAAGCCATCAATTATTCGCTCGCCCATGATGATGGACAATCAAATCAAAATCTGGCCTCTGCTGATGTTATTTTGGTGGGTGTTTCCAGGGTTGGCAAAACCCCAACAAGCCTTTATCTAGCCATGCAATATGGCTTAAAAGCCGCTAACTACCCCCTTATTCCCGAAGATTTTGAGCGGGGTAAATTGCCACAAGATTTACGCGCTTTTCCACAAAAAATCTTTGGCTTAATGATTGATCCCGAGAGACTTGCTGAAATTCGTAATGAAAGACGTCCGGGAAGTAATTACGCTAAATTAGAAAACTGTCGCTATGAAATTAATGAAGCAACCGCAATGATGCGCCGCGAATCCATTCCCTGGATTGCGACTACCAGTAAGTCGATTGAAGAAATTGCAACCACAATCTTGCAAGCCATTAAATCGGATAAAACCTTGTAAGCTCGATATTGTTATGTGTTGCTGCGCACACGCACAGCTTCAAATAAACATACTGCAGCGGCAGTAGCCACATTTAAGGATTCAATTCCTGCGGCTAGCGGAATTCGCACGAGTTGGCCTTGGGTGCGTAGCTCTGCAGAAACGCCGTGGCCTTCGCTACCAAAAACCCAAGCTACCGGATTTTTTAATTGTGCTTGTAAGGCGTATAAGTCTATCTTCGCTTCGGCAGCCGTAATTAACAATGGCGCTTCAAGATGCTGCATGAGATCAACTATTGTCCAATCTTCAAATAAGGTGAGTTGATGGTGAGCACCCATTGCCGCCCGCAATACTTTACTAGACCATAAATGGGCACAACCTCTTAAAGCCACAACCGTTTTCACACCAGTAGCTGCCACGGTGCGCAAAATGGCGCCGACATTTCCAGCATCTTGAATGCCTTCTAGAATCACTACATCTTCGCTTAGTGTGAATTGCTTTGTAATGGGCTTAAAGATGGAATCGGGTAGCTGCACCAAACCTAGAAAATGGGGGGCATTCTCTAGCTCACTAATTGAGTCCCATAGTGCAATATCTAACTCAACTAAGCGGGTTTGCGGACATAAGGCCAAATGGCGTTCGAGCGACTCTAGGATTTCGGGATTAGCTAAGCCAGTTGCACTCGTCAGCACGGTACTTAAACTGGGATCTCCAGCCCAAGTTTGCAATAAATGGACGCCCTCGAGCACCGCTTGCGAATGTGCTAAACGTTGCTTCTGCCCTTTGCTGCCAAGCGCTTGTAGCAAACGTATTTGCTTGAGCAGTGCATTGTCTTTTGAGCTGATGAACTCATGTTCGACATTACCAAATAGATTCATGGGGCTTCACCATTGATTACCCGTCGTACTGGCCCAAAAGTCATACGGTGTTCTGGGCAAATTCCAAACTCCGTTAAAGCGGCGTAATGGGATGGGGTTGGATACCCCATATGCTGATTAAAACCGTATTGCGGAAAGCGTGCATGGAGTTCATCCATTTGTCGATCGCGACTTACCTTAGCTAAAATCGAAGCGGCTGAAATCGCCTGCTCTTTAGCATCACCTTTAATAATTGCCTCAGCTGCAATCGGCAAAACCGGGCAGCGATTTCCATCAATCAGCGCTTTATCAGGCCAAGCACCTAAAGCGACGACTAAATTTTCAATCGCACGTTGCATCGCCAGCATCGTGGCCTGCAAAATGTTCAATTGATCAATCTCTGGTGGACTAGCTTCGCCAATTCCCCATGCTTTAGCCTTGAGCATAATTTCAGCGTATAACAATTCACGCCTCGCTGGAGTTAATTTTTTTGAATCTTTTAATCCCAGAATCGGTTGCAAGGGATTTAAAAGTACAGCCCCCGCTAAGACCGCACCAACCAATGGTCCTCTGCCGGCTTCATCCACTCCACAAATCCACACCCCCTCCTCAATCGCTGAGTAGAAGGAAATTGATTGCGAACTCATCTTGTGACGTTCATCATTTAGTTATCATTTCGGCCAGTACTTGGGCAACCAATAAAGCAGTGGGTCGACGTAATTCATT
Source organism: uncultured beta proteobacterium (assembly GCA_903837335.1). Lineage (GTDB taxonomy): Bacteria > Pseudomonadota > Gammaproteobacteria > Burkholderiales > Burkholderiaceae > Polynucleobacter. The sequence continues at coordinate 10,317 of CAILUH010000167.1, forward strand.
ATGCAATTTTGTAAACCGCTGTTGCAAGACCTCGACTTTATCGGGATGTTGTAGCCAATCCAGCATGGCGTTAGCTAATCCCTGTGGTTTAGCCTGCGATTGCAATAACTCGGGCACCACACATTCTCCACACAAAATATTCGGTAAACCCACATAGGGTAAGTAAGCTTGTCGCTTCATTACTTGCGCAGTAAGCCAAGGTACCCGATACGAAATGACCATCGGCTTTTTCCAGAGGGCGGCCTGTAACGTAGCGGTACCGCTAGCAATCAGCACGACGTCAGCAGCCTCTAAAATCAGATCAGCCTGACCATCCAGTAAATGAATTTGTAATTGTGGATGTTGCGCCAAAGCCGCTAGTCGAAGTCGCTCTAAAGCGGGTTTTAAATGTGGCGCAGCGATAGGAACAACAAAGATGGGTGATTCGTCCTTCAGTTCTTGAGCCAATAAAGGCATGGTCGCAAAAAAAACTGGCGCAATTAAATCAATTTCCGAAGTACGACTGCCCGGCAAAACAGCCACTACTTTCGCTGTCAATACGTTCTGCAGACTTGGATCAATTGTGAGGAGGCTAGCCCGCGCAGCCGGCACATTTGACTCAAGGGGTATTGAACTCGCCAATGGATGACCAACATAAGTGGCCTGAATTCCGGCAGCTTCATAAATAGCTTTTTCAAATGGAAAAATACACAACATATGATCAACGGCACGTTTTATTTTATTAATGCGTTTCCCGCGCCAAGCCCAAATGGATGGGGAAATAAAATGCACAGTCGGTATACCGGCCGCACGTAATTTTTCTTCTACCCCTAAATTAAAGTCTGGGGCATCAACGCCTAAAAAAACATTGGGGCGTTTAGCGCCTAATAAATCGTTCAGTAACGCTTTTCTTACCCGCAGAATGGCAGGCAGTTGCTTTAAGGCCTCAACATACCCACGCACACTCAAAGTTTCCATTGGCCACACTGATTTGAGGCCTTGCGCCTGCATGAGGGGGCCGCCAATACCATATATCTCTAAGTCCGCCATCGCCGGA
>CAILUH010000168.1 GCA_903837335.1 uncultured beta proteobacterium
GAAGGCAAGCGTTGCGCTGAAACCTTATTTTTTGATTACTATCGTCAGCATGCGTTAGAAATTAAAGTCGTGCGCATTTTTAATACCTATGGCCCGAGGATGCATCCCAATGATGGGCGAGTAGTCAGTAATTTTATTGTGCAGGCCTTGCAGGGTAAAGATATTACTATTTATGGGAATGGCCAGCAGACCCGCAGCTTTTGCTATGTTGATGATTTAATCGAAGTAATGATGCGCATGATGGATTCCCCAGCAGAATTTATTGGACCGGTCAATATTGGCAATCCAGGCGAGTTTACGATGCTAGAGTTGGCCGAGGCAATTTTGAAGTTGTCCGGCAGTAAGTCGAAATTGATTTTTGAACCATTACCTGCAGATGACCCCAAACAAAGGCAACCCGATATTGCGTTAGCAAAAGCGAAGTTAGGTTGGCAACCGAAGGTAGCATTAGAAGATGGCCTGAAAGAAACCATTGCTTACTTTAGGCAATTGCTGGCTACTTAGTCTCTTCGTTTGAATACACCTCGAAGTAAAACTAGCCGCATTCGATCGTTTGTTTTACGCACAGGGCGTACTACTTCAGCGCAGCAGCGTGCTCTAGAGACACTCTCTTCCGCACTATTAATTCCTTTTCAGCCAACACAGCTCAATTGGGCGCAGGCATTTGGGTTAAGTGCGCTCTCCTTAAGTGAAGCTACGCCACGCATTGTAGAAATTGGTTTTGGCATGGGAGAAACGACAGCCAGTATTGCGGCAGCTAGACCCAAAGACCAGTTTTTAGCGCTTGAGGTTCATCCGCCTGGCGTGGGCGCATTGCTGAAACGAATTAATGAAATGGGCCTAACTAATTTGCGCTTAATGCGCCATGATGCGGTCGAGGTTTTAGAACAAATGATTGCGCCAAATACGTTAGATGGAGTGCATATTTATTTCCCTGACCCATGGCATAAAAAACGCCATCATAAGCGCCGTTTAATTCAAGCACCTTTTATGAGGCTGTTGGCAGAGCGTTTAAAAGTCGGCGGCTATCTTCATTTGGCTACCGATTGGCAAGAATATGCCGAACAAATGGTATCCGTAGGTAACGCCGAACAAATGCTGAGTAATATATCGCCAGCTAAAACGTATGTACCTAGACCCACCTATCGCCCCATTACTAAGTTTGAAAACCGTGGCCTTAATTTAGGCCACGGGGTCTGGGATTTAGTCTATCAAAGAGTAATTTAGAAACCAGTGGCTTAGAGCCCAAGGCAAACATATTTCATTTCAAGGTATTCATCCATACCCCAAATACTGCCTTCGCGACCTAAGCCCGATTGTTTTACACCACCAAAGGGTGCTACTTCATTGGACATAATGCCGGTGTTCACACCAACCATGCCGTATTCCAAAGCTTCGGCGACTTTCCAAACGCGGCCGATATCGCGACTATAAAAGTAGGAAGCCAAACCATACTGACTGTTATTGGCTAATTTAACTACGGCTTCATCATTGTCAAAGGGGATGATCGGCGCAACCGGCCCAAAGGTTTCTTCATACGTAATGAGCATATCGCTCGTCACGTTCGACAAAATCGTGGGCTCATAAAAATTATGTCCACTAGCGTTGGCTTTACCCCCAGTAACTAATGTGGCGCCTTTGCTCAGGGCATCGGCAACATGCCTTTCAACTTTGGCAAATGCTGCATCGTCAATCAAGGGCCCTTGGCTAACACCTTCGGTCATGCCGTTGCCAACTTTAATTGCTTGCGTGGCTTTAGCAAATTTTTCAACAAAGATATCTTGTACTTTTTTATGCACATAAAACCGATTAGCGCAGACACAGGTTTGTCCCGAGTTGCGATATTTCGA
>CAILUH010000169.1 GCA_903837335.1 uncultured beta proteobacterium
CCACTTCCGCAGCTAAGCCATACTCTTGGCTCGAGAGTCTGTTTGACCTTATAATTATCAGTTCGGCGAATTAGCTCAGCTGGTTAGAGCGACGGAATCATAATCCGCAGGTCCGGGGTTCAAATCCCTGATTCGCCACCATATTCAGTTTTACCGATACTAGGCCACCTAGTTACAGAAAAGCCACGCAAGCGCTTTTTTCAGTATGCTATCGAAATGCAAATCACCAAATTTAGACCTTCATCCCTACTTTCTGCCATAGCACTCTTATTTGTGGCGCTTATTTCGGTAGTGGGCTGCTCAAGCACACCCGTGACACGCTATGCTGCGCAACAGCCCAAGCTGGTTTTGCCCGAATATTTTAATGGCACGCTTGATGCTTATGGTTTGTTCACTGATCGCAGCGATGCAGTAGTCAAACGATTTACTGTCGTGATAAAAGCCAATTGGGTGATTAAGGATGGCAAAAATGTGGGCACACTCGATGAAGATTTCACTTATTCGGATGGCACTAAACAAAGGCGTATTTGGACTTTAGTAGAAACTGCTCCAGGGCGCTTTTCAGGTACAGCGAGCGATGTTGTAGGCGAGGCGCTAGGTGAGGTTGCAGGCAATGCCCTGAACTGGCAATACACTTTGGCACTACCCGTCGATGGCTCAATTTATAACGTGCAATTTGAAGACTGGATGTACTTAATGACCGATAAGGTGATGTTGAATAAAGCCAAGATGAGTAAGTTTGGAATTTATCTCGGTGAAGTCACGCTCGCTTTTTATAAGCGCTAAGCGCAAACCATTCACTGTGCGACAAAAAATTGTCAATTTTGTTTTATTTCAGGTGGGCTGGTTCGCCTGTATTTTCGGTGGCGCATCTGGGCATGTACTAGCCAGCGTACTATTTTCTTTGGCTTTAGTGGCGATTTCAGTATGGCAAACCCCCTTTAAAAAAAACGCGCTCGCATTATTTGTCAAAATCGGGCTTTACGGCCTAGTGGGTGATACCCTGCTATTGCAGCTAGGATTCCTCCAATTTAATTCTCCTGTGCCCTTTGCATTTCTCTCGCCCATTTGGATGTGGACCTTATGGATCTTGTTTGCTAGCACCCTGAATCAGTCGATGGCTTGGCTTTTGGGTAAACCCCTCATAGGGGCTTTATTAGGGGGAATCTTTGGCCCCCTTTCCTACATCGCTGGCGTTGAATTGGGTGCCGCCAGCTGGGGCAATAAATCACAAGCTATTGTTTTAATTGGATTTATTTGGACAATTGGGATGCCTATTTTCCTGTTTTGGGCTAGACAAGTGGCAAAAACTGCACCCTATCCAGAAAAAAATCGTCCTAAATAAATTCAGTGCTTGCAAAGACTACTGTTTTTATATACAGTAACTCCTAAGTTGTCAGAAACAAAGAAACAGAAAACGGGTCAAGCCCAGTTAAAAGCGAAAAGGATAGCCATGGAAGACAAGAAAAAATCAGCCTCATCTGAGTTTGACGGAATGAGCGGAGACAAACAAAAGGCGCTCTCAGCAGCTTTAGCGCAAATTGAAAAACAATTCGGCAAAGGTTCAATCATGCGATTGGGCGATGCTGAAATTAATCGCGATATACAAGTCGTATCAAGCGGCTCTTTAGGGCTCGATGTTGCTTTAGGTGTTGGGGGTTTAGCGCGTGGCCGGGTAATCGAGATATACGGTCCTGAAGCATCGGGCAAAACGACACTCACACTGCATGCCATTGCCGAGATGCAAAAAATTGGTGGCACGTGTGCATTCATTGATGCAGAGCATGCCTTAGATGTGCAATATGCAACTCGCTTGGGAGTGGATGTCAATAACCTCTTAATATCCCAGCCAGATACGGGTGAGCAAGCACTTGAAATTGCTGATGCATTAGTACGCTCAGGTTCAATCGATTTAATTGTGATCGACTCCGTAGCCGCGTTAGTACCTCGTGCTGAAATCGAAGGCGATATGGGCGATTCATTGCCTGGCCTGCAGGCTCGATTAATGAGCCAAGCCTTACGTAAATTAACGGGCACTATCAAGCGCACTAACTCAATGGTTATTTTCATCAATCAAATTCGGATGAAAATTGGCGTCATGTTTGGCTCACCAGAAACGACTACAGGCGGTAACGCCTTAAAGTTTTATGCCACTATGCGTTTAGATATTCGCCGCATTGGCAGCATCAAGAAGGGTGATGAAGTGGTTGGCAATGAAACCCGTGTGAAGGTTGTAAAAAACAAAGTATCACCACCATTCCGTGAGGCGATCTTCGATATCATGTACGGCACGGGCATATCGCGTGAGGGAGAAATTATCGACATGGGTGTTGAAGCCGATATCGTCGAAAAATCAGGCTCTTGGTATAGTTACAACACAGAGCGTATTGGTCAAGGCAAAGATAACGCGCGCGAATTCTTAAAAGAAAATCCAGAAATTGCTAAAGAAATTGAAGCCAAAATTCGTGAGAAATTAGGCGTCAAGTCAGGCACACAAGTGGTTGCTAGTGTGCTGAGTGACGAGGAGTTAGAGTCGGCTGATGCCTGATCCAGGCGATGTTCTAAAAGTCGGTAAGTTCAAAAGCCCGAGTCTCAAAGCTCGGGCTTTGCGTCTTTTATCTTTACGTGAATACAGTCGTAAAGACCTAGGCAGTAAATTAGGCGAATACGCCGCTCAAATAGACGCAGCCGAAGGCGATAACACGCTCACGATCGAAAGCATTCTCGATGATTTTGAGCAACGCGGATGGTTATCTGATACCCGTTTTGCTGAGGCTTTAGTGCGCCGCCGTAGCGAGCGCTATGGTATGCGAAAAATTCAGGGTGAATTAAATAGAGCAGGAGTTAGTTCCGAGCATAGTGCTGATCTACTTGAGCAGCTGAAGTTAAGCGAATTTGCCCGCGCCAAAGAGCTGTGGGAGAGGAAGTTTGACATTATCGCCACCGACCCTAAAGAAAGGGCGCGGCAATACCGATTTCTGGTCTCTAAAGGCTTTAATGCCGATCTGGTGGCTAGAATTATCAGCGGCAAGCCTAATAAGCAGTAGTAGGACCTTGGGCCTAAAACGAAGCCCCGACACCGCAAAATGCTAGACTTACGCAGTTAAGCCTAGTCAAATCCCGTTTCAGGAGTAGTTATGAAAATTCACGAATACCAAAGCAAAGCAATCTTGCGCCAATTTCATGTTCCAGTACCGAATGGGATGCCAGTTTTTAGCGTTGATGAGGCTCTGCAAGCCGCTGAAAAATTAGGTGGGCCAGTATGGGTAGTAAAAGCACAAATTCATGCTGGTGGACGCGGTAAAGGAGGCGGGGTTAAGTTAGCTAAAAATATGGCAGAAGTAAAAACCTTCGCTAGTGAAATTTTAGGTATGCAACTAATTACTCACCAAACCAGCCCCAGTGGCCAAAAGGTGCGGCGACTTTTAATTGAAGATGGTGCCGATATCAAAAAAGAGTATTACTTTAGTATCTTGACCGATCGAGCCACGCAAAAAAATGTGGTCATGGCATCCAGCGAAGGTGGCATGGATATTGAAGAAGTAGCCGCTAAAACACCAGAAAAAATTATTAAAGTCTTTGTCGATCCTTTGGTAGGTTTAACCGATACACAATGCGATGAAATTGCTAATGGTATTGGTATTCCTGCCAGTTCATTGACGCAGGCACGCGACGTATTTAAAAATTTATATAAAACCTATTGGGACACAGATGCCTCATTGGTAGAAATAAACCCCCTTATTTTAGAGGGCAATGGCAATATAAAAGCCCTTGATGCGAAGTTTGATTTTGATGCTAATGCCTTATTTCGCCATCCCGAGATCGTGGCTTATCGCGATGAAGATGAAGAAGATCCTGCAGAAATTGAAGCCTCAAAATTTGATTTGGCTTATATCTCGCTCGATGGCAATATTGGCTGTTTAGTCAATGGCGCTGGCTTAGCCATGGCAACTATGGACACCATAAAATTATTTGGCGGTGAGCCTGCTAACTTTTTGGATGTGGGTGGTGGTGCCAATGCAGAAAAAGTAACCGAAGCTTTTAAGATTATGCTGAAAAATAAAAGTGTGAAAGCGATCTTGGTTAATATTTTTGGTGGCATTATGAAATGCGATGTCATTGCTGAAGGAGTTGTCACAGCATGCAAGGCGGTTAACCTTTCGGTGCCATTAGTGGTGCGCATGAAAGGCACCAATGAAGATTTAGGCAAAAAGATTTTGGCCGACTCAGGTTTGCCCATTATTAGCGCTGACTCAATGGCCGAGGCGGCTACTAAAGTAGTCGCTGCAGTAAAGGCTGCCTAGCTCTACAACGCGCTCAAAAACAGACCAAATTAAAGCCACTCATTCAGTTACCCCAATATTTAGGAATTAGATTATGTCAATTTTGATCAATAAAAATACCAAAGTGATTACCCAAGGTATTACAGGTAAGACAGGCCAATTTCATACTGAAAAATGTCAGGAATATGCGAATGGTAAAAATTGCTTTGTTGCTGGGGTCAATCCAAAAAAAGCGGGCGAATCGATTTTTAATATCCCCATTTTTGGTACGGTAAAAGAGGCCGCGCAACAAACGGGAGCAACCGTTTCAGTGATTTATGTACCCCCACCAGGTGCCGCCGCCGCGATCTGGGAAGCCGTCGAGGCCGATTTAGATTTTGTCATTTGTATTACTGAAGGTATTCCGGTGCGCGACATGTTGGAAGTGCGCAATAAAATGCGTGCCAAGGAAGCGCAAGGTGGCAAAAAAACCCTCTTGTTAGGGCCAAATTGCCCAGGAATTATTACTCCTGAAGAAATTAAAATTGGCATCATGCCAGGCCATATTCATCGCAAGGGCCGCATTGGTGTAGTTAGTCGTTCAGGTACCTTAACTTATGAGGCGGTCGGTCAATTAACCGCAATTGGCTTAGGTCAATCGACCGCAGTAGGTATTGGCGGTGACCCTATTAATGGCCTAAAGCATATCGAGATCATGAAGTTATTTAATGATGATCCCGAGACCGATGCGGTCATTATGATTGGCGAAATTGGTGGTCCCGATGAAGCCGATGCAGCGCGCTGGTGCCAAAAGAATATGAAAAAGCCTATTGTAGGATTTATCGCAGGTGTAACTGCTCCCGCAGGTAAGCGCATGGGTCACGCTGGCGCATTGATCTCAGGCGGTGCCGATACAGCCGACGCTAAACTAGCAGTGATGGAGGAATGTGGCTTTAAGGTCACGCGCAATCCATCGGAAATGGCAGTTTTATTAAAGGCAATGTTGTAAAAATAAGGTAGTTAGAATCACCTAAAGAAAAATATAAGAACACCACAAAAAACAGGAACTGAGGAGATTTTATGGAATTAATGGCAGTATTTTCAGATGCTTCATTTTGGTTAGCATTGGGCTCGATTATTGTGGCCAATATTTTATTGTCAGGCGATAACGCAGTGGTGATTGCTTTGGCCTCGCGTAATTTGCAACCAACACAACAAAAAACCGCCATTTTTTGGGGTAGTGCTGCCGCAATTGTTCTTCGCGTGGTGTTAACAATTACTGCAGTGCAATTGTTGGGTTTGCCTTACTTAAAAATTGTCGGTGCTATTTTATTACTGTATATCGGTGTGCAATTACTGGCTGATAGCGACGAAGATCCGGAAATGAAGGGAGAATCGAATATCTGGGGAGCGATACGTACTATCTTGATCGCCGACTTAGTGATGAGTTTAGATAACGTTATTGCAGTCGCAGCTGCGGCGCAAAAAGGCCCTGAAGAATCACGTCTCTTACTGCTCATTATTGGTTTAGGTTTATCCATCCCCTTGATTATTTTTGGTAGCACCATGTTATTGAAAGTAATGGAACGTTTTCCGGTGGTAATTACCTTGGGTGCTGGCTTACTAGGTTTATTGGCAGGCGGTATGTTTGTTGAAGATCCTGCCATTAAAGAAACTATTCAAGTGGCGATGGCGGATGCGCATACCACCTTTGAAATGATTGGGGTTGTATTTGTGGTCTTGCTAGGCACTTGGCTTAAAAGAAAAAATAGACGTAAAAAAGCCCATAAAAAATAAATTATTGATCGCCTAATCAGAAAAGCCGACACAATAAGTCGGCTTTTTCTTACGTTAAAACGCCTTGAGTACTAAAGTGCAAAGGTTGATCATCATATTTTCTACTCGAAAAGGATTGTTCAGCATGAAAAAACGTAATGGTTTTACCTTAATTGAGGTGATGGTAGTTGTGGCCATTATTGGCATCTTGGTTGCTGTAGCGGTACCTCAATATCAAGACTATATTGCGCGTAGTCGCATCGTCGAGGGGATGAATTTATCCTCAAGCGCAAAACTAGCTGTTACTGAAGTCTTTGCTAGCCGTGGCACCATCGCGATGGATGAGGCCACTAAAGGCGCCTTCTCTTTCGTGCCAACGCGCAGCGTTAAGCTGATTGAAATCTTGCCAAGCGGTGCTATTGCTATCGATTTTCAGCAATCCGTGTCCGTTGATGGACAAAATACTTTAGTGCTAATTCCCACGAATGATCCCGATGCAGGAATGCCAAGCGAGGTTGATTTATCTAAGCCTACCGGCATGAATTGGGCCGGCGGCTGGTCTTGTCGATCTAAAGACGCTACGCTACCACAACAATTATTACCTGCAGAATGCCGCTCTTCTAAATAAGGTAGCGAACTAGCTTAGTTTTCAATGCCGTAAAGAGAATGCAAAGTGAATAATGAATTACTTTGTAAACTCATTTACGGTATTCATATAGTCCCCATGATTACCACATGCACGATTAAATGCAACACCTGAAAAAGAGATTGGAGTACCAATATTTTGCCATTCGTTACTCACTTTATCACCCGCCTTATTTAGTTGATATTTCTTATTTTGGCAATCG
>CAILUH010000170.1 GCA_903837335.1 uncultured beta proteobacterium
AAGACTATCGCTAGAACCAAGCGAAAACTAAAATTCATTTTACTTTCCTAAAGGGGCAGGTAATTGTAGATTTTTTTGATAAAAATCAGCTTCTAATTGTTGCAAAATTGCAGTCAGTGCTTGTTGGTAACCCTGTATTAACGCCGCCCGACTATTATCGGCCAAGGCAATACGCTGGCTATAGCGTGAGGTAAAAATAATTGGGCTAGCTGCTTTCGACGTACTTGCAGCAGTTAAAAAATATTGAATGCTCACAACTGCCTCGGGCTTTGCACGGTAATCGCCATAAAATTCTTCAACATGCGCCTGCAAAGTGTAATACGGGAAAAAGCCATTACTTTGATCAACCGTTAAACGAAAGACGCCCGCATCATTTAGCCACGTGCGCGTAGCGTTAGCAAACATTTCGTTTGGCAAGGCAATGTACGCATTATAAAAATCTTTCTCGTAGCGCCCTTCACTCAGACGATAAACCAGTGACTTGCCGTCAAATGGCGCAGTCACGCTAACGGTTCCCACCTTCAGCCAAACCGGCGAAATGGGCTTACGGGGATCGCCACTTCGCTTTACCGATACCAGCCAATCGGTAATTTGATCTGCAGGCCGAGTCGGAGTGCAGGCATTGAGAAAAACTACAGTAACACCAGTAAAGAGTATGAGCCCAGCGCTGCGCAATGGCTGGAGAAATTGCCATAAAAATGGCTGCAGTCGTTTCAATATCATTTCGGCACCCCTTCAGTACTTGCACCTTGCGTACCATTGGTCGGTAAAATAATTTTTGCGGGCGAATCAGACCAGATTAAAGAACTCGGGCTTTGACTAATAATACGAGTGAGATCGTTTAATTGCGCACTAGCTTGTTTCATGTTCTCTACTGACAATGCAGTATCACCCTGAACCGAACCGAGCGTTTGGCGCAGACTAATTGCTGAAGCAATAATTTCTCGCATTAAGATATGCAGCTCTTCGTTATTAGTAACTTGATTGATTTTCGCAAGTAAGACATTTAAATCTTGCACCGATTGCACAATACCCGCATTCGCTTTGCCATCACCTGTCAAAATAGAATTCAGATTCGTTAGCAAACTATCGAACTTCCGTTGTGTCGAACCAAAGTCAGCCTGGTCAAGCTTCTGCATTAAACCTTGCAAACCCGCGAGCAACTGTTCAGTTTGGCTTGGCAATGAAGGAATAACCGCATATTTAGGCGTCCAAGTATAGGGCAGCGTTGGATAATTTTTATAGTCTGGATAATAATCAAACTCCACATAATTCACCCCGGTAATACCCATACTTTTAATTCGCGCCCGCAAATCAATAGCTACTAAGCTATTGACGTTATTCAGCAATTCATCTGGATCTCCTAAAATACGCATCCGCACAATGACATATTCTTTGCGATCATCTAATTTAATTTCATTTTCATAAACTCTGCCAGACAATAAAATTGCAGTCACTTGCCCCAGCTTCACGCCCCGAAAACGGACATCCGCGCCCACATCTAAACCGGTTACCGATTTCTCGACATAGGTTTCAACCATAAAGGATTTTTTGAACAGCTGCCCCGAGCCAAAAATCAGAATAACTGCTACTAGAGCAGCTATTCCACCAAAAACAAATAGGCCTAAGCGAAAATAATTGGGATTGGAATTACTCATACCGCTTCCTTGCTCATAATGCGATTAAAGAATTGATGCACACGCGGATCTGCACTTTGATCCCGTAATACTTTGGGGTCGCCATCGGCAATGATACTTTTAGTTGCCCCGTCTAACATAATCACACGATCGGCGATAGAATAAATACTAGCCAGCTCATGCGACACAATAACAAAGGTAATGCCAAGGTTTTTTGATAAATCCAAAATCGTCCGGTCTAGGTCGGCAGAGGTAATCGGGTCTAAGCCAGCCGAAGGTTCATCTAAAAAGAGTATTTTAGGGTCCAAGGCCATGGCGCGAGCAATCGCTGCCCGCTTTTGCATGCCCCCACTAATTTCACTGGGCATATAGCTCGCAAACGGCAGTAGGCCCACTAAATCGAGTTTACAACGGGCC
>CAILUH010000171.1 GCA_903837335.1 uncultured beta proteobacterium
CTAATCGTTAAAAAATCAGGATTAAATTGATCGCCTTTGCCAATATCAACAGCATAAGCATCCCAATCACGACCTAATTGATAGCCACATTCCTCCATCATTACATGGATCTTGTGCCCATTGGGGGTTGGCCAGCTATAGACTTCCATGGGTGTCTGTTTCTTTACCATCATGATTCCTTAAAGTGATTGCGTGATTTTACAGTTGCTGTAGTCGTAATAATGCGCTTTTTAAAGTTTCAGTTTGCTTAGCAAAGCAGAAGCGCACGACGCCTGAATCCAGTGGCTTGGCATAGAACGCTGAAACCGGAATGGCTGCAACCCCAATTTCAGTCGTCAGCCAACGGCAAAAATCACTCTCATTCAATTTTGCTTCGGGCACGGATAAGGCGGAATAATCGACACATTGAAAATAGGTGCCAGGACAAGGCAAGAGCTGAAAGCGTGTATTAGCTAAACCCGCGCGGAAATAATCCCGTTTAGCTTGGTAAAAACGGGGTAAATTTTGATAGTGTGCAGGCGTCTTTAGATACTCGGCAATACCATATTGCACTGGCGTATTAACCGTGAAGACATTAAATTGATGAACCTTACGAAATTCATGCGTAAGCTCGGCTGGCGCGGCAACATAGCCAATTTTCCAGCCTGTAACATGATATGTTTTGCCAAAGCTCGATATCAGGAAGCTACGTTTAGCTAATTGCGGATGACTGGCAACGCTTTGGTGTGCTTGACTATCGTAAACCATATGTTCATATACTTCGTCGCTGCAAACTAAGACATCGGTGTTTGCAAGTAGTGTTGCTAGGCGATCTAAGTCAGCACTACTCCACACCATGCCCGTAGGATTATGCGGCGAGTTAATCATGATGAGGCGGGTTTTTTTATTGATAGCCTGGCTTAGTTGTTCCCAGGGAATTTCATAAGAAGTCACTTGACCGTTCTGGTCACGGATCGTTTGGAGAGCAAGGCCAATCGGCTTACCGCCCGCCAGTTCAATGGCTGGTTGATAGCTATCGTAGGCTGGCTCGAGCAAAATGACCTCATCACCTGGATGAACACAGCAGAGCACCGCGGTCAAAATACCTTGTGTTCCTCCCGCAGTAATGGTGATTTCTGTTTCGGGTAGATAACTTTTGCCATACAAGGCAAGCATTTTCTCGGCAATCGCTTGGCGCAATTCAAGAATACCTGCCATGGGTGGATATTGATTGTGACCAGCCAACATCGCCGCGCTAACTGCCGAGATCAATGCGGTATCGCAAGGAAAGTCGGGAAAACCTTGGCCTAAATTAATCGCCTTTGATTCACTGGCAAGTGCCGACATGATGGTAAAAATGGTCGTCCCCACTTGTGGCAAGCGTGAGGGAAAGGGCGCAATTCGAGCAGAATTTTCTGCCTGCGGGGCGCTGTCGCTAGAATAGGGGGAATCTTGAATCTTCATAACCAAATTGTGCCATGCTGATCATTCTTTCTCCTGCCAAATCATTAGATTACCAAACCCCAGTGAAGCTGAAAAAGCACACGCTGCCTCAGTTTGTACCTGAATCCGCAAAATTAATTGCCGACTTAAAAATACTCTCGCCCCAACAACTGGCCAAGTTAATGGGTTTATCAGACCAGTTAGCGGCCTTAAATGTTGGACGCTATCGCGAATGGTCGAGCAAATTTACTGCCGAAAATAGCAAGCAAGCCATTTTTGCCTTTGCGGGCGACGTATATGACGGTTTGGATGCCAGCACCTTAAATGCTAAGGCCTTGGATTTTGCTCAAGATCACGTGCGGATTCTTTCCGGGCTTTATGGCGTGCTCAAGCCCTTTGATTTAATGCAGCCTTATCGCTTAGAAATGGGCACTGCCTTAAAAAATGCGCGGGGAAAAAATCTGTATGAGTTTTGGGGTGAGCGGATTACCAAGGAACTGAAAAAAAGCCTTGCTAACCAAAAAAATCCTTTTTTACTGAACTTGGCATCTGCAGAGTACTTTAAGGTATTACAAGCTGCGGACTTCGATTGCCCCATTATTTCGCCGGTTTTTAAGGATGCAAAAGCAGGGCAATACAAAATTATTTCTTTTTACGCAAAGCGGGCGCGCGGTTTAATGACGCGTTTTGTGGTGGAAAATCGGCTTACCGACGCTACTGATTTAAAACAATTCAATTTGGCTGGATATCGCTACAATGCAGCAGCATCAAAGCCATTGCAACCGGTTTTTTATCGCGCAGAAAAAAATTAAGGCTTTTTATTATGGCTGTCTATCGTTCAAAATCGTCACAACGTTCTTCGCCCGAAGCAGACCGCTTGGTGGCCGATGCAATTTCCCTGGCGGCTTCGGGTAGTCGCATTGAGGATGAGTTTTGGGAGGTGCGTCTACTTGAACGTTTAGCACGCCTACTAAAAAGCCAAAATCAAAATGTCATTGATGCGGCATTAGATCAAACATTTAAAATTAATACCGTTGCTTTTGAAGTCTTGGCCGATAACGCTGAAACTTTGGCTGAGTCACTGACGCTTGAATACGAAGGTCAGAGTTGGGATGCACTGTTAATTGCCATGCCGATTGTGGCGCACACCCGCTATCAAATCCCATCGGGCGCGTTGCCCGTGCAAATCATCGAGGCAACTGCGTTAGCCTTGCAACGTTCGATTGCGGCGAACGATACGCGCTTAGCAATTGTGCCTTGGTTATATAGCATTGACCAAATGCCCCATTCGCATTGTCAAACCCGCATTTTGCTTGAAGCGTTATCGTCGGCAGCAGTTTCTGCTAGCGAGATGAAATTAGAGATGCGGGGCATGTCGGAAACGATTGCGGTATTAGCGGATCCACGCTTTATTGTTGCTGTGATTGCTGCTCCTGCCGGCAAACCCTTATTTTGTTGGCAAGCTGAAAATTCTGCACGACAAGAGCGGGGCGTGAGTTTAGTCGGGTGGCAAGCGGCCATGCATGAGCCGATTGCCAGTTTATTTCCGGGCTGTGAATTCGATTTGCTCTTACCCGAAGCGTATTTCACCAATTGCCGTCTAGCAGATAAGCAAGTCAGGCCTTTGAGTATTCGCGCTGCGGTGAACTTTTTAGAATCAGCGTTGAGCATCATTCCTGCGGGCTTGTCGTGTGTAGTTGGGGCTTTTGGCGAAGAGCAGGCTGATGAATATCGTTTGGCGTTTAGTGTGAAAGGCTCAGCCGACGTGGTTTATGGCGTGATATGGCCTTTATATGATCGCGAACATGTTGCTAACGACGCGTTAAATGATGTCTCAAACGATGAAAGCCCAATTAAAGAAATTTGTGACGCACTTCGGGATGCTGGCATTGAAGACGTCTTTCGACACGCAGTCTTGTTTGCGCCTGAATTGTGTGATGACTGTGGCGCGCCCTTATTCCCAGATCGTCAGGGTGAGGTAGTGCATGCTGAAATGCCAGAAGACTCACCTACCCAACAACCTTTATTTCACTAACTTTATTCAACTTTAGTAAATAGATGGGGTTCTTTGCCACCTTTCATTTCAGCGGTTTGGCAAAAGTCAGCTAAGCGAATACCACTCTTAATATTAAAGAGCATCGCTTTATTTCCCAGCACGACAAGGTCAAGACCCGTATCCATATTTTTATAGCGCAAGCTGCCTGGTAATGAAGTCTCTTTGTTCATCACAAAGCTTCTTGAGTTCCACTCTAAGGTCAGATTTTCTGCGGTGCCTGAAGTTTTGAGTTCCATCCCATTGCTGCAGGTCCATGAGAAGGGCGAAGAATTGCGCAGACTTTGTGCTTGACTCGAAAATGCAGCTAAGCAGGCGATGCTGGCCAGAGTCATTTTTAGGGGGAGTACCAATGCGATTTTTTTCATGTTGTTTTCCTTAATTGAGTAAGTGCTTTACGCCTGCTTGTTCTTCAAGTAATTCGTTGAGGGTATGGTTCATGCGCTCACGTGAAAAATCATCAATGGCTAAACCCTCAACTAATTGATATTCCCCATTTGCACAAATAACCGGGAAACCATAAATTACGTCTGCTGGAATGCCATAGTCTCCTTTTGAAGCAATCCCCATTGTGGTCCATTTACCGTTGGTGCCAAGGACCCAATCATGCATATGATCAATTGCTGCGTTTGCGGCTGAGGCTGCGGATGATAGCCCGCGGGCTTCAATGATGGCACCGCCGCGTTTCCCAACTGTGGGAATAAAAACATCCTTATTCCAAGCCGGATCATTAATTAATTTTTCTACCGACTCGCCGTTAATCGTGGCAAAGCGATAGTCTGGATACATCGTGGGACTGTGGTTTCCCCAGACAATTAATTTTTCAACTTCAGCGACGGGCTTGCCCATTTTCGCGGCCAACTGAGATAGTGCGCGGTTATGATCAAGGCGCAACATCGCAGTAAAGTTTTTAGCGGGTAAACCAGGCGCTGATTTCATCGCAATATAGGCGTTGGTATTAGCGGGATTGCCCACCACCAAGACTTTAACTGTGCGCTTGGCAACAGCATCAAGCGCCTTACCTTGTGCAGTAAAAATTTGGGCGTTAGCCGATAGTAAATCTTTGCGTTCCATGCCTGGACCGCGCGGACGGGCTCCAACCAGCATAGCAATATCAACATCTTTAAACGCCGTCATCGGATCGCTATGGGCACTCATGCCCGCGAGCAGGGGAAAGGCGCAATCATCGAGCTCCATCATCACCCCTGCAAGAGCCTTTTGCGCTTTTTCATCAGGAATTTCAAGGAGTTGCAAAATGACGGGTTGATCTTTACCCAATAAGTCGCCGTTGGCTATACGAAATAGCAGGGAATAGCCAATTTGGCCGGCGGCGCCGGTAACTGCGACGCGCATAGGTGCTTTTGCCATTACTAAAACTCCAGATGAGGGTTAAAAATTACTTCTATTATCCCTTTAAGTTTAGGGATTCCCCTATTACACTGTCAACTATGTCTTCTATAAGACCTAAAAACCGCTTATTTTCAGTGTTTGCTAGCCCTAAATAGTTTTTTGTTGGAGTCTTTTTGAGTGCCAATTTAACTTCTTTAGCCACCTTCAGCCCGCTTTATCAGCAAATTAAAGCGATGTTGCTCGCTAGTTTGCAAGCGGGAGAGTGGCAACCCGGGGAAGTCATTCCCAGTGAATTTGAGTTGGCCGCGCGCTATGAGGTGAGTCAAGGTACCGTGCGCAAGGCGATTGATGAGTTGACCACGCAAAACTTGTTAATTCGCAAGCAAGGTAAGGGCACCTTTGTTGCTACCCACCTCGAGGAGCGGCATCAGTTTCGCTTTTTGCGCCTAGCACCCGACAGTGGCCTGCCGATGGCGCTAAAAAATCACTTTCTGAGCTGTAAAAAAATGAAAGCGCCTGCCATCATGGCGCGCGCTTTGAAAATCAAAACAGGTGAGAATCTCATTGAAATTGAGCGGGTTCAAACCTTTGCGGGCAAAGCGATCGTTTTTGAACAAATTTGGTTACCCAGCCCGCGTTTTAAAGGACTTGACCTCGCCACCTTAGAGGCCTGGGATGGGCCGTTGTATGCCCTGTATGAATCTGCTTTTGCCACCCATATGGTGCGCGCAACGGAAAAAATCAAAGCGGTTACGAGTGACTCGATGTGTGCTCAACGCTTGAATACGACCCTAGGAGCACCGATTTTATTGGTTGAGCGGGTTTCATACACCTATGGCAACAAACCCGTTGAAATACGCCTTGCCCGCTATGATACAAGCTCTCAGCACTATGAAAATACCCTCAGCTAATGGCCAATGTTGAAAAAAACCCAAGCCTTTCCGCTTTCAACTAAAATATGTTGCGATACAACATTTTTGTTTTTACTCTTCACTATTGAATTGAGATAAACCATGGCTGATGCCCCACAGGATCTGCACCACTCGCGACCCAAGCCGGTCTATCGCAATATTGGTTTAGCGCAGTTAATTCACTACCGCCTACCTTGGGCAGGGAAGGTTTCGATTCTGCATCGCATTAGTGGCGCCGCTTTATTTCTATGCTTGCCGTTCTTATTGTATTTACTTGATCAGAGTCTAGCTTCAGAGCTCAGTTATAAAAAATTCCAAGCCATTGTGGCTAACCCTCTGGCGAAATTAGTGCTCTTGGGTTTGATGTGGAGTTTTCTGCATCATTTTTTTGCCGGTATTCGTTATCTACTCTTAGATCGTGAAATTGGAATTGATAAGGTTCCTGCCAATCGGTCGGCAATTGGGGTTTTGATAATTAGCCTTTCGCTTACGCTGATTTTGGGCGCAAAATTATTTGGTTTGATTTAAGACAAGGAACAGGATGTCAATCTATAACGTTGGTCCGCGTCGCATTGTTGTTGGTGCGCACTACGGTCTTAAAGAGTGGTTAATTCAGCGCGTGACTGCGGTCATCATGGTAGCCTTCACCTTGATTTTATTGGGTGACTATCTCCTCAATGGCGGTGCCAATTACACCGCCTGGGCTAGCTTATTCAGCAACCAATTGATGAAGCTGCTGACATTACTGGCTTTTCTCAGTCTTTTTTATCACGCTTGGGTCGGTATGCGTGATATTTGGATGGATTACATCAAGCCTGTAGGAACGCGTTTAACTTTACAAGCC
>CAILUH010000172.1 GCA_903837335.1 uncultured beta proteobacterium
AAATAACTTAACTGGCGATGCGAATCATCCGGAGGGTTTAATTACACGTGAGGGCTTAAAGTCGCTTAAAAAGCAATTACTCCAGTTTGAAAATGTCGGCGAAGTTGAATTGTTTGGCTTGAAAGATGATCGCCGCTCAGTTTTGCCGGGCGGGTTGTCGATTATGTTGGCTGTATTTAATGAGCTCGGAATTGATTCAATGGAGGTAACCGATGGCTCGTTGCGCATTGGGGTGCTCTATGATTTACTGGGGCGTGCTCAACATCACGATATGCGCTTTGTTACGGTCGAGCAATTTATGCAACGCTATACCGTCGATCGAGATCAAGCTAAGCGAGTAGGTAAGTTAGCTTCCGATTTTTTAGAGCAATTACCGAAGCCGAGCTTAGAAAATCGTAACGATAATTTAGCGCTCATCGAGTGGACTGCTAATTTACATGAAATTGGTTTATCGATTTCACATAACGGCTATCATCGCCACTCTGCATATATTGCTGGCAACGCTGATATGCCCGGTTTTTCTAAAAAAGATCAAGCACGTTTAGCGACTTTATTGCTGGGTCATACCGGTAAATTAGGAAAATTGGCTACTAGTGAGGGATTTTTAGATTGGCGCATGTTATTCAGTTTGCGCCTAGCCCATGTGCTGAGCCGCGGTCGCATTGATGCCGATTTACCTGTTGTTAAGGTTTCGCTCGAAGATGATGGTTTTGTCGTTAGCTTGCCAAAAGCTTGGGCAGATGACCACCCTTTAACTGAATTTAGTTTAAAAAAAGAAGCTTCAGAGTGGGAGCGTATCGGGCGCAGTTATCGAATTAAATTGAAATAGACATTCACTATTCCGTCGTTCCAAAAAAATGCTTGGCATAGCGCGGGTTAATTTCATCGAGACGCAGAATAGTAAGTACATCTGCGGTATTAAATTGAGGATCCCAGGCTGGGGCACTACAAATCTTGGCGCCCAGTTTTAGGTAGCCCTTGATGAGTGGTGGTGGATCGACATCCAGGCCGCCATTTAATCGCTCTAATGGCAATGGCACAAGGGGAAACGCATGATTTTCAATTGGCGCCATCTGCTCATTTTTTAATGAATTAAATAGGCTGGCAGCGAAATGCCCCCCATCAGCCATGGGAATACTGGCACACCCCAACATAATTTCATATTGATGTGATTGCATATACTGGGCAAGCCCACTCCATAAGGCCATAATGACAGCGCCAGAACGGTAATCAGCATGCACACAAGAGCGCCCAACCTCAACTAATTTAGGTCGTAAATGATTGAGTCGGGTAAGATCAAACTCAGAGTCAGAATAAAGACGGCCTAGTTCTCTCGCTTTATGAGGTGGTAAAACACGGTAGGTGCCAACCACCTGAAGACTCTCTTGATCGCGTACCAACAGGTGGTCGCAATACGCATCGAACTCATCGATATCTAGGCCAGAATTGTTAAAAGCTAGTTGCGCACCCATCTCCTCGGCAAATACTTCATATCTTAGCTGTTGGGCCTCTCCTATTTCTTGCGCATCGCTCGCCCAAGAAATTTGTAAAGTAGGTTTTTTTGATTTGACGGGCTTTGTGTTTGGCGCAATAATTTCCGCTTGAGCCATTAAGGATGAGCGTGATTTAAGGGCAAATTTCTTGCCGAAAAGTTTTTTAGCAATCTTTTTAGAAAAAATCTTTTTTAGGGGCTTTAATTTTTCCCCCCAGCCGTCTTTATCAAAAACAATAAGGCTCTCTAAATGTCTAAAGGGGTTGGGAATTTCTGTCATACGTCAACCTTTCAATAAAAAAAGCTAAAAATAAGTGGTATGGCAATGGTGAGCCAAACTAATAAGGCAAATAACAAGGTCAACATGACTGCTGCTGAGCCAAAATCTTTGGCTCGCTTAGACAGGTCATGATGTTCAAAAGAAATACGATCAATCGCCGCTTCAACACTTGAATTTAGTAACTCCACTACCAACACCAATAAAAGAGAGCCCACCATTAGCACTTTTTCTAAATGGGTGGCGGGCATTAAAATGGCCGCTGGCGTCAGAATTATTAGTAAAGTGAGTTCTTGCCGAAATGCACTTTCTTCTTGAAAGGCATAAACCACACCACACCACGAATTTTTTGCCGCATGCCAAGCCCGCGCGATGCCGCGATTGCCTTTATGGGGATTTTGATCAATGTGATAGGGTGGAGGCATCAAAGCGCGTGATTTATGCGAGTACGGTTTTATGTAATTGCGGCTTGGGCACTGGCTTAAGGTGACTAGCGAATTGTTCGGTAGCAGCCCGCCATGAGAAATTTTCAGCATGTGCACGAGCCTGCTCCCGAGGAATTTTGAGGGCCTGTAAGCAGGCTTCTCTTAAATCTTCATGCATTACGCCGGCATTCGATTTCCCCAGTACATCAATTGGACCTGTTACTGGGTAAGCTGCAACTGGAAGACCGCAAGCCATTGCTTCGAGCAAGACTAGGCCAAAGGTGTCAGTTTTACTAGGAAAAACAAAGACATCAGCTGCGGCATAAACCTTAGCAAGTTCAAATTGATCAAGGACACCTAAATAATTGATTTCAGGATATTTTTGCTTGATTGATGCCAGGGCAGGTCCATCACCAACAATCCATTTTGAGCCAGGTAAATTGATTTCTAAAAACGCATTAATATTTTTTTCTATTGCCACTCGACCTACGTAAAGATAAATAGGGTGGGCTGAATTGAGAACTTTTGAGGGTTGCATTTTAAAAATGTTGAGGTCAACGCCCCGTGACCACAAGACAACATTAGTAAAGCCATATTTTTCAAGGTCATTTTTAACCACTATGGTTGGCGCCATTACGGCCATTGAAGGTTTGTGAAACCATCTTAAAAAACGATAAGTGAGACTCACAGGAATTTTTGTACGTGCTTGAACGTACTCAGGGAAACGCGTGTGATATGCAGTAGAAAAGGGTAAATGGTTACGCACTCCGTAGGAGCGTGCTGCTAAGCCTAATGGCCCTTCCGTAGCAATATGCATGGCATCTGGCGCAAATGCTTTGATTCGCTCAGCTAATTTTTTACCTGGAAATAGGGATAAGGAAATATCGGGGTAAGTAGGGCAGGGAATAGTTTTAAATTCTTGAGGAGTAATCATATCGACCTGATGTCCCATAGCAATAAGTTCAGAGCGAGTTTGCTTTAAGGTACGCACCACGCCGTTTACTTGTGGCTCCCATGCATCTGTAATGATCATGATTCTCATGCAAATACCTCATTTGTTGTAGTTGATTTGGCCTCTAATGCTTCCTCGAGCGAAAGTACCGGATCACCCTTAATTTTTGGCCAATGAATTATCTTTAATTCACCGGTGGTTGTCTCAACTAGGGCGGTAAGGCTTTCAACCCAGTCGCCATCATTGCAATAAAGTAGTCCATCTATATGCCGAATTTCTGCTTTATGAATATGCCCACAAACGACCCCATCGCAATT
>CAILUH010000173.1 GCA_903837335.1 uncultured beta proteobacterium
TAGTACCACCCGCTTTTCCAGTCTCTCGGCATACTTGCCACAAGTAGCTTGTAAAAATAAACCGGTCTCTTCGATGGTATCAGTGCCATGCGTAATGACGATACCGATTATCGTAGAGCTTGCAAGAGCATTTTTGACCTGCTGCCCTAACTCTGTTAGCAAAGCTTCGCTTAAATTACTGCTGTTGATATTTGCTACCTGCCTAGACATAATATTGAGGCCATCAGGCAGCATTTGTTCAATCTTCCGTAATAGATCGCCCACCCCAACTTGACCTGCTTCATAGGCCAATGGATTTAATTCTGGACTTGGCGCTAAGCCAGCTATCGTGCCTCCCATGCCTAAAACTAATATATGGGGAGATAGCTCGTCATTAACAGAGATTGAATTCATATGCCATTATAAAAATAAATCTTGTTCATAAAAAAACCCCCTGAGTTGGATGCAATGTCCAACAAAGAGGGTCTGTTTAAGCGGGAGCTTTTTTAATTTATTGCTAATACCCTTAAGGAGTTACTACATGCCAAACATTATTTACTCCATCTCCGGTTTTATCTCCAGGATTTTTATCTTTAGCGAAGAAATATAAAGGCTTCCCTTTATAGGCAAGTTGTTTCTGCCCATCATTACGAGTAATAACTGAAAAATCGCCCGATACTTTAATACCCGACTCGACATACACAGGTGGCCAGTTATCAGCACAAGTAGCTACACATTCAGATTTTCCTGAGCCCATCTGATCTTTATCAAAAGTATAGACAGTTTTGCCATAACTACTCGTCAAGATGCCATTATTGATTTTCATAAAATCGGCTGACGGCGTTTTAACATCTGGCATACCCGAGCAAGCAGCTAACAGAATACTAGTAACAACTGCAGCTAACATCTTAAATTGATAATTCATATTTAATCCTTAATTGAAAAAGCTGGAGATTAGGTACCTGGACCAACCAAGGTAACTTCGATACGGCGATTTTGAGCGCGACCATCAACACTATCATTTGCCGCCACAGGACTAGATTCGCCCATCCCTTGCGCAGAAATTAGACTAGGACTCACGCCTTTTTTAATGAGGTAATCAACTACATTGTCGGCACGCTTCGAGGAAAGATCTAGATTAGTTTCTATACCTTCTTTTTTCAGGCCAGCACCAATTGGCACATTATCAGTGTATCCACGGACTACAACTTTGGTATTTTTAAAGCCCGATAAAGTTGGCGCCATCTTAGCCAACACTGCATCGGCCTTGCTATTCAACTTAAATCCACCCTCTGGAAAGAGGATTTTATCTTTAATGGTAATCCGCAATTCACCTTGTAACTTGCGAATTTCTACCTCATCCCCTTGATATGCTTGTTGCAATTGACTATAGGCACCATCAAGCTGGTTATAGCTTTGTTGAGTTACACAGCCAGCGACTAATCCAATGGCTGCGATGCAGATTAAAAAAAAGTACTTTTTCAGTAAATTCATGCCATTCTTTCTTTTCTTAGTTGATTTCTTAAATAAAAATTTAAATAATTCTTAAAAGTGCTATCAAAGTATAGCAAATACTATAGTCAATTCCAAGCATCAGGAATGGTGAAAATAGATACAGAAACCCAAGCACTTAAATGATCTTCACGACCAAATCAGGTAATTTATCAATCGAACAACGAATCACGTCACCCTTAACTACTGGTCCAACATTTTCCGGCGTACCAGAATAAATAATATCTCCAGGGAATAGCTCATTGGCCTCTGAAAGCTTAGCAATTTGCTCGGCAACTGACCAAATCATTTGACTTAAATCTGCTTTTTGCTTTACCACGCCATTCACAGAAAGTTCAATATTTCCTTTGGTGAAGTGACCTATTTTGGCTACCGTAAAGATCGGGCCAATCGGGGCGGAATAATCAAATGATTTACCAATTTCCCAAGGCTTCTTTTGATCGCCCATAAAGCGCTGTAAATCTCTGCGGGTCATATCTAAGCCAAGTGCATAGCCAAATATATGCTCCAAAGCCTTATCAACGGGAATATTCTTACCGCCTTTATTTAAAGCTGCTACCAACTCAACTTCGTAGTGGTAGTTTTTTGTCAATGTTGGATAAGGATGATTGATAACCTGATTTGGCGGAACCAATTGAATCGCATCTGTCGGTTTTTGAAAAAAGAATGGTGGTTCACGGGTTGGATCGGAGCCCATTTCTCTTGCATGAGCTGCATAGTTTCTGCCGATACAATAAATTCTACGGACAGGAAATTGCTGGTTGCTGCCAGCAATAGGAATATATATCTGGTCAACATTAAACGGTGTTTTTGCGGCTTTGTCTTGGGCTTGGGTAACTCCAGATGTGCCAAGAACAGCAGTACCAACGCCCAGTTTTAATGCGTTACGACGTGTGATCATTTTTTCTTGTGCCATGAGCTGTCTCCTCTTATGCTACTGTAACTGATTTAGCCATCTACCGCAATTTTAAAGCTCCAGGTGGGCAACACATTAACACCTTCCAAAGGACTTCATGGGATTACTTCCAAAACCCTTCCGTGCTTTAGTCATTGGCTCATCTGGTACGATCGGCGCCGCCTTTGTAAAACTACTGGAAAATAATCCTTCATGCTCTTTAGTCGTCGGCATCAATCGGCACTCTACTCACGCGATTGACTATCATCTTCCAGAGACGATTGAATTGTCTGCTAAAAGTCTTACTGCACTAGAACCCTTTCAGCTTATTATTAATACGATTGGCTTATTGCATACAGAAAAATATATGCCCGAAAAGAAATTGGCTGATTTAAATCATGCTCAATTAAATGAACTGATGAATGTCAATGCCATTGGTCCTGCATTAACCATCAAATACTTTACTAATCTGCTAGATTCTCAAAATGGTGTGATGGCGATGCTCTCAGCCAAAGTTGGCAGCATTGAAGATAATCGCCTCGGAGGATGGTATAGCTATCGCGCCTCTAAAGCAGCATTAAATATGCTCATTAAAACTGCAGCTATTGAATTGAGAAGAACAAAGCCTAATGTCGCCGTAATCGCCCTACACCCTGGTACTGTCAATTCCAATCTGTCGAAACCATTTCGTGGCCAAGAAATTGGCAGGAATGCAGATGATGCGGTCAAGGATATGTTTCATATCCTAGAAAACGCTACCAAAGAAGACTCCGGTAGCTTCCTTTCTTATTCAGGAGAAAAGCTGCCTTGGTAAATAGCAAACTGAAATAGAAATTTAAGGCAGACAAATCTGTTGATCACTATTACGCTTGATTGGCTTTAAAGGAAACTGTCACACCCGGCGCCAAGACGATATAAGCACGTTGCCATGGCGCAGAGCCAATTAATTTCCAAGAATGCCCAGTACCGGTTGTATCTTCGGCCAACAAAATATCACCTGGATTGATAGTGAAGTGCTCATTGTTGCGCGTGACAAAATCCAGAGTGCCGCTTAACGTAATGACAAGCTGTCTTACAGGGGCAGTGTGCCATTCAAATTTACCCGCAGCGCTAGTTTCTTGAAATGAAATCGTTTGAGTAGTAAATACCGATGAAAGCACATCACCGCGATCATTTTTTAAATTCAAATCAATGACGCCCTCTTCAAAATAAGAGTTATTGTCTGCACCTGTCCATAAGCGTATACAGCGAATCACTTTAGCTCTCCCAGAGAAGAATTTTCAGCCGACACCAATATTCTGGCGAGAACAATGCCGGTTAAAAAATACATGCGTTGAATTATAGATTTCACAAAAAACTCCATTTCTTATGTTAGCGACAGGCTATTTAAAAGTTATCTTTATCATATTTCATGTGTGAGACATCAACAAATATTTTAGAAGTATGCTTAGGCGTAGATAGAATTCCACAATAAAAGGTGTAAAGTTATCTTTTAAATCAAAATGCTTAGCTCAAGTGACTAAATATTTACTTTCTTTACAGATTCTAGTTTCCACGCTTTACTACTTAAGCGCGCCCTTTAATTTGACTTTTTTTATTTATCTTTTTTGGTCGATTAATTTTTGCGCGGTTATCTATCTATTGATTAATGCCAATAAGCTTTATGCCCCCTTATTACAACCGCTGAAAAGAGCGCGCTTGGTTTTTACAGCTACCCTAGTATTGTTAGAAATCACCATCAATTTAAATACTAATTCTTATGCAGCAGATAATTTTCATGGCCTGGTAAGCGATGTAGAGGTCTTGATAACAGGCATCATCTTAGGGGTACTTTGGTTTCATAACATTACCGCACCAATTAAGAAAAAAATTAATTAATTCACATCCCTTGCTAATAGAAGTGAAACGTTTGAGCCGCCAAATGCAAATGAATTGCTAATGGCATAAGGAATTGGTATTTCAACGGATCTTAATGGCAAGAAATTAAGATCGCAGTCAGGATCCGGAATTTCTAGGAATGCGGTTCCAGGAGCAATTCCTTTTTGCATTGCCTGAATAGTAATAAGCAGCTCTAATGCACCTGCCGCCCCAAGTGTATGACCATGAATAGCTTTCGTTGAGCTAATCGATAGTCTTTTTGCGCCCTCATCGCCAAATATCTTTTTCAGAGAAATTGTTTCGGCAATATCTCCTACTTGCGTGGCAGTACCATGAGCATTAATGTAAACCACCTCGGCAGAGTTTAAGCCTGCCTCATCTAGGCTTTGTTGCATTGCTTTAGCTTGGCCCAGCGGGTCTGGCTTGGTAATGTGTGATGAATCCGAACATGTGCCATAGCCAATAATTTCCCCAAGGATAATAGCGCCCCGCTCGTTTGCGCTAGACAAGGATTCCAACATAATTGCAGCGGCCCCTTCACCTAATATAAAGCCACTACGATTTTTTGAAAATGGTTTGCAGGAACTGGCAATATTTTTGGCATCCGGCGTGGCAAGCGTTTTTAACGCCTCCCAAGATTTAATCGAGGCTGCAGTAAATAGACTTTCAGCGCCACCTGCAATTGCGCGATCACAATAACCATGTTTGATGCTGCGATAAGCTTCGCCAATTGCGTGCGCTGAAGAAGCGCACGCAGTAGCATAAGTCATCGAGGGTCCCTTGAAACCAGTCTTTAAAGAGATTAATGCTGCTGCACCATTCGCCATTACACCAATAACAGTAAAAGGTCTAACTCGCTGCTTTTGTTTGATAAAAATATCATCGAAGGCACTTTCAAGCGTATTGGCACCGCCAAAAGCAGTGCCCCAAAAAATTCCGCAACGGTCCAGGATGTTCTCGGGCAAATTTTTTAAGCCAGAATGCTCAAGCGCTTCTCTAGCCGCAATCCAGGATAAATGGGCAACGCGATCGTACATGCTTAGTGTAGAACTATCAAATTGCATTGCTAGGTCTACCGTTACCAATCCTGCGCAGCTTAAATCAACTGAAATGGGTAAGGGGTTAGAAAAACCGCCAATACCAGATTGGCATAATGAGGCTTTTTGGAACTGGGCATCTGCACCAACCCCTAAACAAGAAATAGCCCCTAACCCGGTAATAACTACTCTTCTTGAATCAGTGTCTTGGCTCACCTTATTTTGCTGAATCGATCAACGTAGCTACATCACGTAGCGTGGTGATATTAAAATTTTCATTGTTTTCATTCGGCAGACGAATCTCAAAATGATCCTCTAAATCGAATAATAATTCTATTTTTCCAAGCGAATCAACCCCTAAAGATTCTAAAGTCGTATCAGGACTAAGTTCATTAATATTTTTATCAAAACGTGCAGCTACTTGCTGAATAAGGATATTTATCGTGTCAGACATGATTATCTTTTTTTAGTAATTTCATCAGATCATTATCGCGATGCAACAAGATTAAATAACGCGACTCAGCAACCAATAAAAGTAATTTGTTTTTATATCGCTCACGCTGCAAATATTCAATTAAA
>CAILUH010000174.1 GCA_903837335.1 uncultured beta proteobacterium
ACACCTAAATATTTTTTAGTGGAGGGGATATTGCTTAACGTAGTATGAAACGCCAGTGGCAGGCTGATTAAGGGGCAATGAAAATCAAATCTGGGTACTGGCTGGCCTTTCTGAACTATTTGTGTCACGCCAGGTAAAGTCTGAAATAAAGTCATTAGGGGTTTTTCAACTTCTAAAATAACTGTGGCGCCCAATTTAGCCACCAATTCAGCGTAGCGACTAAATTGAATTGCATCCCCTAAGCCTTGTTCACTATGTAACAAAATTGTTTTATCTTGTAACGACTCTTGGCCAAGCCAGAGCGCTCCATTTAGTTTTCGCTCGCCTGCGGCACGACTTAATTCAGGGGACTGCCAGCGTGACTCAAAACCCCGCCACCCCTGCTCATAATCGCCTAATACCAAATAGGCTAAAGCCCGATTCCACTGCGCCTCGGCAAAATTGGGCATGATCGATAAAGCCTGGTTGTACCCAGCAATAGCCTCTGATACATGCTGCAACTCTTTTAACGTATTTGCGCGATTATTGTGAGCCTGAACGTATTGGGGGTCAATTGCAATTGCCGCATCATAGCTTTGTATTGCTTGCTCTAAATGCCGTAAATCATGGAGCGTTAGCGCACGATTAAAGTGAGCCAAAGCGAATTGGGGATCGCAAATAATAGCTTGTTCATAACAAGCTAAAGCTGCTACAGGCTGCTTTAGCTCGATTAGCATGCTCCCCTTGTTGTTATGGGCGAGCGCATAATTTGGTTGACTAGCCAAAGCAATATCGATTGCCTGCAGGGCCGCTTGCGCATTGCCCTCTTGAAAATATATTAAACCGAGAAAATGGTGTGCTTCGGCGTGCTGCGGAAACGCTTGGAGAATAATTTCATAGCCTTGGCGTGCGGCTGCTAGCTGCCCCTGTTCTAGTAATTGCCCAGCTTGCTGCAATGACGCTAATAGCGCTTTGTCGGCATTACTTTGTTGCAGAGATTTTAGACCATTACCTAAAGTTGACATGCCTTCAATTCTAATCGCCCAAGAAAAAACCCACTGTGTTGCCACAGCGGGTTTGTTTTAATGCCGAACTAATGTATTACTAGTGTTTTAACAACTGAACTAGCAATGATTAGAACGTTACACGAGTACCAAGTGCAAAGCCTGTGAGTCGGGTTGAAACTTCAACCGAACTAGCTGAGCCATTGTTTGAGCCATAGATTGCATACAAGTTTGTACGCTTGCTGAGGTAATAGTTCAAACCAACTTGGTAAGCTGTGAAACCTGCACTTGGAGCACCTGCACCAAATGAAGTGTAACGACCGTTACCAACGAGTGCCCAACCTTCAACAGTAGGCGTCATGAAGCTGCGAACACCAATCTGTTGTGAAGTACGCTTAGCGTAGTAACCAGTATTGAGTGTGTCAGTGACTTTACGATTACCGTATTGCAAGTAACCTTTCAAGATACCGAAGTCATACGTAGCAGCACCGTAGTATTGGTTGTCTTGGGTGTTTGTACCACCAGATGCACCAGTCCAAGCAGCTGGAGCAGGCGTTGCTAAGGTTGAATCTGAGTTAGCAGATGTAGTCGTAGCTGGGCCCTGACCGAGGTTATTGGATTTGTAGGCTTGATAAGCTAAACCAACGTACAGATTCTGCCATGTGTAATCAGCAGATAAACCCCAACCAGAGTAGTTGTTCGTAA
>CAILUH010000175.1 GCA_903837335.1 uncultured beta proteobacterium
CGGGATCGATTGGTTAGTGTGGGCTGAAATCGATGAAGACTTAGAGGTTATGCCGAAACGGCGTCGTAAAGCTGGCGCTAATGGACTGTCAGAATTACGTTTGAAGCGCTTAATTCCGGCGGATGCGTTACGGATACGTGGTCGCCATAATGCGCTCAATGCCTTAGCTGCTCTAGCCTTAGCACGCTGTGCTGGCTTACCGATGAATATGTTGTTGCATGGTTTACGCGAGTATCAGGGTGAACCCCATCGCGTTCAAAGTCTTGCTGTTATTGATGGGGTTGAGTACGTAGATGATAGTAAGGGTACTAACGTCGGCGCAACGGTAGCAGCGCTCAATGGCCTTGGCGCAACGACAGAGGGTAAACACATTTGGCTCATTGCCGGTGGTGACGGCAAAGGACAAGACTTTAGTCCATTGCGTGAACCAGTTTTACGTTTTGTAAAGGGTTTAATACTGATCGGTAAAGATGCAGCCCTCATCCGCGCCACGCTAGCCGATGGTTTTGCGGGCAATCATATCGACTGTGTGCAGCCAGATTCACTGAGCGCAGCGACTCAATTTGCATCCCAACATGCGCAGCTAGGCGATATTGTCTTGTTATCGCCAGCGTGTGCAAGCTTCGACCAATTTCGTGACTACAAGCATCGAGCGGAAGTTTTTGCGTCTGCAGTTGCAGAGCTAGAAATGCAATTTAGTTCGACTAATCAAACTGTTGGAGCTGCAGTATGAACGTCAAAGAAAAATTATCCTTAGCCCAGCGCTTCACGCTCAATCGGTTTTGGAATTTTTCGCGCAGCGGTATTCATCAATTTCATAGTGGGCTAAAAGATGCCGTTTCGGGAGTCGAGCAAACTCGCTCGCGCATGATGGAGTATGACCAATTATTAGTTTGGGCGGTGTTGTCACTAACGCTAATTGGCTTAGTCATGGTGTACTCAGCCTCAATTACATTGGCTGATAGCCCTAAATATGCCAACTACAGTAGTAATTTTTTCTTATTTAGACACGTAATCTCTTTATCAATCGCTTTTGCAGTAGGCACCTGGGTATTTAGGGTGCCCGTGAAGACATGGGATCGATTGGCCCCAAGTATTTTTATTTTTACTGTAGTGCTCTTAATTGTGGTGTTAATTCCCGGCGTTGGGAAAGGCGTCAATGGCGCCAGGCGCTGGATCCCCTTGGGACTCATGAATTTTCAGCCTTCTGAGCTTATGAAATTTGCCGTACTCATTTTTGCTGCCAGTTACACCGTACGTCGTCAAGAATATTTACATTCATTTGTTAAGGGTTTAGTGCCGATGGGGTTAGCGGTAGCGATGGTTGGCGCCCTTTTAATGTGGGAACCAGATATGGGTGCCTTTGTCGTCGTTGCGCTTATCGCGTTTGGAATTCTATTTTTAGGCGGCATCAACGCTAAATTATTTGGTGGTCTAGTGACGATTGGCATTTTAAGTGCCGCCGTAATTATTGCTTTATCACCATTTCGGCGCGGCCGCATCATGGCTTTTTTAGATCCATGGCAAGTAGATAATGCCGCAAATAAGGGATATCAATTAACCCATTCATTAATGGCATTCGGGCGCGGTGAATGGTTTGGGATTGGTTTGGGCGGTAGTGTTGAAAAATTAAATTACTTACCAGAAGCACACACAGATTTTATTTTGGCAGTGATTGGCGAAGAATTGGGTTTTGTTGGCGTGATAGTCATCATTTTCTTGTTCTACTGGATCGTACGCCGCGCATTTTTAATTGGCCGCACTGCCTTACAACTAGATCGGAGTTTTGCCGGCTTAGCCGCAAAAGGGGTTGGTATTTGGATTGGCTGGCAGGCCTTTATCAATATGGGTGTGAATTTAGGCCTATTGCCGACTAAGGGCCTTACTTTGCCTTTAATTAGCTATGGTGGCTCGGGCATTTTGATGAATGTAGTGGCCTTTGCATTATTGCTAAAAATTGATTATGAAAACCGAGTTTTA
>CAILUH010000176.1 GCA_903837335.1 uncultured beta proteobacterium
AAGCAGTTAATAATTTTCTGCGCTCAAGACTCATCGTCTCGGGCATCGTTAAGGTGAGCGGAATACCACGTGCAGCCGCGACAAACGCTAAGGCAATGCCGGTATTGCCGCTCGTGGGTTCAACTAATTCCTTACCAGGCCCTAAGATGCCGCGCTTTTCAGCGTCATTGATCATGGCCACGCCAATGCGGCACTTCACGGAATAGGCCGGATTGCGACCTTCAATTTTGGCTAGTACCGTCGCTTTAGCACCGTCAGTAACCCGATTTAAGCGTACTAAGGGAGTGCCACCAATGGTTTGTGAGTTGTCTGCAAAATAGGTCATGGAAATCCTTAAGATTCTAAAAACAAGAGGAATAATGATTGTATTCAAATTAATACCTTAAAAAGGCATTAATTAAAGATGAAGTTGCTATAAGCTAAGTACTAAAAGTTAGAAGTAAACCTGGATTTATTTCTTTTTGAACAGAGTAACTAATAGTATGCCTGTTAAAAGCACAAACCAAATTAAAGACCAAACTGGTACAGCTAGCCCAAAGATCAAGGGCAATTGCGCTGTACAAAAACCATCGGCCTTAAATAGCCAAGGTAGGCCATTAACGATCTGAAATTGATTAATCCAGGTTTCTAGCGGATCAATCCCACAGGACACCTCTGGGTGAGACAAAATCCATACATGCCGACTAGCAACACCAAGACCAAAGAGGCTGGAGATCAAGGCAAGGGTCTGAAACCAACGCGCAAAATAGGCAAAGCTAGCAGCCATGAAGCACATAATTGCGATGCCCAAGAAACCAACCCGCTGCAAAATACACAAGGGACATGGTGCGTAGAAAACACCTTGATAACCGACTTGCTGTAAAAAAATCGCCACGATGATCAATAAAAAAGAGACGATGGAAATATAAAGATAGTGATTAGGCTTCATGGCTTGATATTAAAGCAAACTGGCAAGTAAGCCCGTAGATCGCTCCTCAAAATGGTGCTAATGTATTGAAATACCCCATTATTTCGATGAAGTTGGGATGTTGCATATATCCTCTAAGAGCAGCAGCATCGCAGTACAGTCTTGCTGTGCTCTGCCCCACGGCTTTGCCAAGGAAAATAGTTCACGAGAAACACCGCCTAAAAAGAGCGGCACCCCTGCAGACTTCGCAAGCTCAATTGCCAAACTAATGTCTTTTAAACCCAGCGATAAAGGAAAGTCTGGCGTAATGTCACCAGCCAAAACTTTTTTTGGAAAATTCACATTAATTTGCCCCCTACCAGCAACCGTATTTTGCAATACCTTTACTGTCGTATCGCGATCGAGGCCCAACTTACCAGCAAACATGAGTGTTTCAGCAGTGAGCACCATACTCACCATGCTCATATAGTTATTGATCAGCTTTAATTTAATCGCATTACCTACTGGGCCGATATGCATAATATCTTTACCAAAATTTTCTAATAAGGGCTTAACCTCATTGAGGATTGCTTCATCTGCGCCAACCAAAACCAATAAGTCGCCTTTTTCAGCATCTGCGGGAGTACG
>CAILUH010000177.1 GCA_903837335.1 uncultured beta proteobacterium
ATGCGAGCCGATATAACCCGTTGCGCCTGTTAAAAGAATCATGTCTTACCAATACCTTTATTAAGCAATTCAGTAATTTGCTTATTATCCCCGATTACCCTTTATCATTTGTTTTTATGAGGTCGTCCACTGCCAACAGCTTAAGCCCTATTTTGGACTTTACCCTGATCGCCCTAAGCAGTATTTTATTGTTGATTTGGCCCATCAGCAATACGATTGCCCTCCGTAATGGATTGCTGATTGCTGGCACGATATTGGCGCTAATCGTCTTTAAGCGTTTTTCTACCACTAAACACCTACTTCGCTTTTTACCCATCAGTCTTGGCATTAGCATGTTCATGTGGGTTTTATTGCATTTCATGCTGTTCAGTCAAGATCCTATTTTGCAACTGCATGAGCTCGGTAGTACTTGGAAGCGTAGCTTTCTGGCCTTTCTCATTGGTGGGGCAACTGGGCTAGTGTTGCGCCAGCGCCCGCAGCAAACGAACTTCTTATGGCTTGGCATCTATGCCAGCTTCTTATTCTTACTGGCGGACTATTTAATTGCTTTTACGCAAACGGGGCAAGTTTTTATGCCCCGCTATTATTTTGTTAGCCCTTTTGGCAACAAGATTAATACCGTGATCATGGGCATCCTTTTTATTAGTGGGGTGTGTGGCGCGGCGGCTTTTCAGTACCGACAAATAAGTTTAGAAAAAATGAAGGTCCACTGGGGCTTATCTGCATTTTGGCTTTCTGGTGTACTGCTTATTTTATTTTCTTACACCACGATTATTGACACGCGTAATGGTATCGGCATCGCTACTATTCTTTTGACTGCCTGGATTTTGATTATTTTGCTCGCTAAATTGCGCGGTATAAAAAATAGATTAGGTAAAAATTTAAATACAAGTTATTGGAAATCACTCATGGTGTTAATTGTGCCATTATTGGTTTTGCTCTATTTTATTCAAGGTCACTTACAAATTAATCGGGGTTGGAATCATTTTTTTGAAGATTTACACATTGCTACACAAATTGATCGTTACCCTCAATGGCAAAATACGCCACAACTTGGCTACCCTAAAACAGCTAGCGGCGAAATGGTCTATCCCAATAATTACGAACGCGCCGCCTGGGCAACGGCGGGCATTGATTCGATTACCCGCAACCCCTTAGGTTTTGGCTTGCTTGAGCACTCGTTAGAACGCGTCATTAAACAAGCTTATCCGCAGGCGACGATTAAATCGGCCCACAGCGCATGGATTGATTATGGGCTTGCTTTTGGTGTTCCTGGTTTGATGTTGACGCTGGGCGCTTTACTGAGCATCATCGGCATCGCCTTAAGGCAAACACGGACATCAACTTCACCTGCCCCTCTAATTGCTATTTGGGTTGCATCTGGTTTATTACTTACTTTTACCGTTGCTGAGGTTAGCAGCAAACATTCAATTGAAATATTATTTTTCTGTATAGCACTCTTAAGCGCAATGATTTTACCAGTAACCGATTCAGCTTAGTTGAGTTCGCTCACGGCGTGCAATATCGTTTGTACGGCTTGGTCAACACCGAGCGGCTTTGCGCTAATTAAGGGCATTTGCTGTTGCTGCCAAGCGGCGTAAACTTGCTCAAGCGCAGCAATAATCGCCCTTGGATTACTTTGCTCAGCAATATAAGCATGATATTCACCTAAGAGCTGATTAAAGGCTGGGTTGCGATGGGTTAAAGCCAAAATCGGTCGTTGCGCCCAAAAATATTCATAGGCTTTCGAAGGAATATATTCAGCACACCACTCGCTATTGCCATGGAGCAAAAGTAATACATCCGCTTCTCGCATCAGTTTATTGACCTGTTCGCGACCCGATTGTTGATTATCTGAATTAAACTCTAAGCGCCCATGTGTGATCACAACATCACTCAACTGATGCTCTTGGATGGCGCGCGCTGATAGCGCATCTAAGTCTGAGCCGTAAATATCGATACGTAAATGCTTCCTTGCTTCCGGATGCTGAGAAAAAAACGCTGGCAAGGCATTGAGTAGTCCCTGCAATGAGCGTGTATGTGATAAAGAACCAAAATGAGCCAAATGCAAATTTTTGCTAGCCCTCCAAGTTCGCGGCGTAGTCTCAGCCCGTGGTGGATTTGCTCCTGGCAAGACAACTAAGCCTTTTAACTTGCCGCGTGAATCGGGAACTAATAAGTTGGGGTTACGCTTTTGTGCATAACTTAAAGCGCCTGGTGTAAACCACCAAACCCGATCTGCATGTAAACAAATTTGCTTTTCGAGCTGAAAGCGAAAATGGGCTTCACGCTCACTTGGAGCATTGAGTCCATCATCATGCTCATTACTACGCATGACTAATGGGTCATGAATTTCTGCCAGCCACTTTAGTTGAGCGTTTTTGCCTGCAAAGCGTTTGATCCACATTGCTGCTAAATGGGCTGACCAAGCGCCTCCAGTGGAATACACAACATCAATTTTGCCGGCACGCGCTAACTGAATGCCATGCCAGGCTGCCGGCAATGCCCATGACCATTGGCTTGAATAGCCAGCGATTAGGCGCTCGATAGCAATAAAAGGGGCCAGTAATACCGACAATGAAACCGTCAACACTTTATAAATAAAGCCTCGTCCACACCGCATAGCAAGCCAATGTCGAAAATCAAAACGCAATCCTGCAGGGCCCCAAGGGAAAAATTGCCGAGGGGTGTAGCGTTGATCAGGAGAACCGGTAACCGCACTAAAGACTGTTAGCTCTAGACCAGCAGCCAATAAATAAGGCACCTTATCGGTAATTGTTTGGCTTGCGGCACGACCATCCATATTAAAGCCATGCGCCAAAATTAACCAACGTTTGGGTAAGTGCTCTAGTTCCGTGACGTCCATGGTG
>CAILUH010000178.1 GCA_903837335.1 uncultured beta proteobacterium
ATGTCGCGGGCTAGTCAAGATAAAGTTGCTGATGCCAGTGCAATTGCCGGTGAAATCCTCAGTGCGATGCCTACTGTACAAGCCTTTGTACGCGAACCGTATGAGCAAAAACGCTATCGCACAGCAGTTGAACTGGCTTTCACGGTAGCCAAAGAGCGCATCAAAGTACGTTCAATGCTAACTGCCTTAGCAATTACGCTCGCATTTTCAGTCATCGTTTTTGTCTTGTGGGTCGGGGCCTTGCAAGTTGGTACCGGACAAATTACGATTGGCCAATTAACCCAATTTGTTTTATATGCAGCCTTAGTGTCAGGCTCAATTGGTGCTTTGTCAGAAGTTTGGGGCGACTTACAACGTGCATCTGGCGCTACTGAGCGGCTTGTTGAATTAATCCAAGCCAAACCCGCAATCGCCTTTGCTCACCCTAGTATTGATGATTCACCCAATCAATTGCAACGGCAAATGGAAGCGATTGGGGCTTTAGCAGCTACGCAAACTGAGGCCATCCAGTTTGCCAACGTATCTTTTTCTTATCCATCGCGCCCCACATTTTTAGCCTTAGATCATTTAAACCTCACCATTCCCAAGGGCCAAAGCTATGCCTTAGTGGGGCCTTCGGGTGCAGGCAAAAGTACTATTTTCTCCTTGCTGTTACGTTTTTATGAGCCGCAGAGTGGAGCTATCACTATTTTTGGCCGCACACTAGAGCGGTGGCCCATCGACGAGTTACGCCAGCTGATTGGCATTGTTCCGCAAGAGCCCTTAATTTTTGCTAACAGCGCACTCGAAAATATTCGCTATGGTCGTCTCAATGCTACCGATGATGAAGTAATTGCTGCCGCCAAAATGGCGTATGCCGATGAATTTATTTCTGCACTGCCGGAGGGTTATCACAGTTTTTTAGGTGAACGCGGCGTACGCTTATCGGGCGGGCAGAAACAGCGTATTTCAATTGCCCGTGCGATTTTAAAAAATCCTTTCATCCTCTTATTGGATGAAGCTACCGCCTCACTCGATGCTGAATCGGAACGTGCTGTTCAAAAAGCCTTGAATGCACTCCTACCCGGAAAAACGGCTTTAATTATTGCGCATCGCTTAGCTACCGTATTACGTGCCGATCGAATTATTGTTTTGGATGAAGGCCGGATTGTTGAGGAAGGCACCCATGCCGAGTTGCTTGAAAAAAATGGCCTCTATGCGCGCCTCGCAAAATTACAATTCACCGCTTAAGTTTGGCTTCTATTAAAATAGCGCTTTGCCTCCCATGAAAACCTCTCGCCCATCCCCGCCTACACTACTCTTGCTTGCCCTTACTACAAGCGTACTTTTATCTGCCTGCGCTACCTCAAAAAGTAATTTCAGAGCAGTACAAACGTCGGATGGACGAGTCGGCGTTCAAACAGTAACTACCGCAAAAGATGAAGAGGTCATGGCGGTAGCCATTGAGGAATGTAAAAAATTAGGTAAAAAGGGTGCAACTATTTCAGAGGTGCGCCCAACCTTAAATGACCGCTTTCCCGTTATGCATACCTATACCTGCACTACATACTAGAAACCTATAGCAAAAAGAAAGTGTTGGGTGCGCTTTATTCAAGCTTAATATTGGTTTTTTCCATGACTTGCTTCCAACGCGCAATTTCGGAAAAATACAGCTCACTAAATTGGGCTTGATTCATTGGGGCAATTTGTACCCCGGCTTTATTTAGTCGTGCCTTAGTTTCAGGATCTTCCAGCAACTTTAAGATCGTAGTGCTTAGTAAATTGATGATTTCTTTGGGCGTGCCTGCAGGGACAAAAACACCCTGCCATAAAGTCATGTCATACCCCTTCACTCCTGCTTCATTCATCGTTGGCAACTCAGGCGCACCGCTAAAGCGCTGTTTACTTGTTACCGCTAAGGCGCGCAACTTATCGCCTTTATATAAAGGCAGGCCAACGGGCATCCCAGCAAAATAAAAATCAATTTGACCGCCTAAAACATCGGTAGCCGCAGGCGACCCTCCCTTGTAGGGCACATGAATAGCCTGTAAGCCAGTCATGGCTAAAAATAATTCACCCGCCATGTGATCCGAGTTGCCAATGCCCGAAGAAGCAAAACTCAGTTTGCCGGGCTTGCTTTTAAGTAGCGCTAATAACTCAGCCACATTCTTTGCTTGAAATTCTTTATTCACTACTAAGATGTGGGGAGTTGCTGTAACGCCAACTACCGGAATTAAATCTTTCATGCCATTAAAGGCGAGTTTGGGGTTGGCAGCGACGTTAATTGCTAAACCATTCTGGGCAAATAAAATCGTGTACCCATCAGGCGCGCTTTTGGCTACTGCATCTGCAGCCAAACTGCCCCCAGCACCGCCGCGGTTTTCAATCACTACCGGTTGTTTTAGGGCCATACTTAAATCTTGGGCAATAATGCGGCCAATAATATCAGTCGAACTGCCTGGCGCATAACCCACAAGCACTTTAATGGCTTTATCGGGATAAGCTGCAAACACGGCTTGTGATAACCCAATTAATAACAAAAAGCGGCCAAATAAAATAGCTTGTGGGCCAAATGGAATCCTGCGCCATAGTTGAATTTTCATGATGCTCCTAAATTAAAAGTGGTACGCCATGTTCTATAGCCAATGCTTCTAAAGTTTTAAATAATTCTAATGGCAAAGGAATGCCTTCACGCTGGCGTTGTTCACTGGTTCGCGTAGCGCCCTCCCCTGGTACACGAATTCCTGATCCGCCAGGTATGGGGGTCGATTGCTGTATATCACGAACAACTTGATTGACCCGTTCAATAAATGCGTCACGATCACCAAAAGCAGCGGGATCAAGCGCGATAACAGCTTGGCCCGTATTAGTGGCACTACCTTGCTGCGCATTAAAATCAATTGTCTCTTTGCCAACCGCAGCACCGTTTAAGCTACCTGCCAACAAACTAATCATCAGTGCTAAGCCATAACCTTTGTATTCCCCAATTGGTAAAAGCGAGCCTTCGCTAGCGCGCTTTGGATCGGTAATCGGCTTACCACTGCGATCAATCATCCAAGTATCAGGCATCAACTCACCCCGTTGCGCCGCTAATTTGACCTTGCCATAGGCGGCTATCGTGGTTGCCATATCCAACAACACGATGGGCTGCTTACCCGCAGGAATAGCTATCGCGAGGGGATTGGTAGACAGTAATAAA
>CAILUH010000179.1 GCA_903837335.1 uncultured beta proteobacterium
GTCTCAAAATATCCCTGCCATAGCAATGGAGATAAAAGGTGGTTTGAGGTTAAGGTATCTGCCTATAAACACTTGAAAGAAGTGTGTATTGTTCTTACACATATTCCGATTACAGAAGCAGCCTTTAATAAGAAAAGCTAATTAGAGAATACTTATTGAAGTGTTCTTTAAAAGGCGGCTTAGCCAGTTAGTCCTCTCCAACTATAATCCGGCCAAGAGCGTCTAAATCAGATTCGTCTACTATTAAATAGTCATCCTCAATCACAGTTGCTCCTTCTAATTGTTCGATATATTCCCGAATAGCATAATAAGGAGGTAATTGAGCCTGGTTATCATTTTGTGGATCCCAAACTTTATAGCGATAGACTGATAATTTCATATGGTTTGGGTTAATCATCTCCCCAGTCTGCTTGCGCTTGATTCGGAATATGGCTCATTTCATTAATTTTGCGCCTAGTTAAATGCTGCCAGATGAGGCGTTCTTGAACGAGCTGATTACTTTGCAGCTCTGAGAACTTTTCTGGCAGGCTATCTTCTTCAATTTCTAATTGGCGAGTATTCATAATGTGCGCCCCTATTCATACAGTCAATTTGGTTGCCAATGAATTGGTTGAAACATGCTGTATCGAAACAAGAACTAGGGCATGCTCAGCCAATCCATTAGCATGTCTCTATGCTGAACCTATCTTGCTCTTTTGTGTAATTAATTTCGTAGTTTTTTAATAGATGAAATATTATTGCGCAGCATCAAAATACGGCTCTAGCTGAGTGACTACTTCCTTAAAAAGGATTGATGTAGCCCTGGTATACATATAAAAGCATGACGGGGTTACCGCCATGCTTTACTACTCTTATGAAGTAGCTTTTTAAGAAGCTGAAAGTTTGATGTTTCAACCCTTTTGAATGCCTATACAGATATAGGCATAGTAGTTGGCATAAAGCCAGCGCAGGGCATACGACTTCTGAACCCTGCACTTTCATCCTATGCTTACTTTTTAGATGCGTCAAGACTAATTAGGGTCAACTTGTCAAGAAAGTCATGTGGCATAGGCGGGTGGTCTTTGGGATTCTGTAGGGTGGTAGTGGCGGTCAAAGGGCTTCGACACCAGTTTGTCGGGTAAACCGACAAAAATAATAGTTTTGGCTCAAGTTCTATTGGGTCCACCAAGAAATACCAAAACCACCTGCGGGTATTTTTTCCATTTAGGAATATTATAAAAACATATCAATGGGGGCAATATGTGTCGATGGATGGCCTATGCTGGAGAAAAGATTTATTTAGAAAACCTCCTTTTTTTGCAAAAGAATTCACTCATTTCTCAAAGCCTAAAAGCTACAAAATCCAGCTTTGCCACTAGTGGCGATGGCTTTGGAGTAGCTTGGTATGGCGGTAAAAAAACACCAGGCCTATTTAAGGATGTTTTACCTGCTTGGAACGATGAGAACTTAAGACAACTTAGTCAGCATGTCAAAAGTGGTCTCTTTTTGGCTCACGTAAGAGCTACTACTGGTACCGGAGTCTCACGAGCCAATTGCCATCCTTTTACCTATGGTAAATGGAGCTTTATGCACAATGGCCAAATTGGAA
This sequence comes from uncultured beta proteobacterium, assembly GCA_903837335.1. Classification (GTDB taxonomy): domain Bacteria; phylum Pseudomonadota; class Gammaproteobacteria; order Burkholderiales; family Burkholderiaceae; genus Polynucleobacter. Next base: position 1,589 of record CAILUH010000179.1, read on the forward strand.
ATTGGCCATTACTGCGTCGTGACATTGAGTCCATGATTTCAAAGGATTACTATAATTATCGATTAGGCACTACGGATAGTGAAGCTCTTTTCTTGCTGGCGCTTTCTTGTGGATTGGAAAAAGACCCAGTAGGTGGCATCAAAAAAGCGATTGAGAAGGTCCAAATTCTTATAGAGGCTTATGGGGCAACTGAACCGCTTAGATTATCAGCTGCCTTAAGTGATGGCAAATCTATTTGGGCTTTTAGATATTCAAGTGACCATCAGTCGCCATCCCTTTTTTATGGCACACCTGATCTGCATAAAAAACAAGGTCAGTCGAGGATGATTAATACAATTGCCTCTGAGCCATTTGATGATGATTCAGATCACTGGACTCCGGTAGGAGAATCTAAAGTTATTTTATGGAAAAACAAGGCCGTGTCAGTTAGTTCATTTATCTAACTGAATCGCTACCGCTTTAGTAGATACTTTCTAGACTAATAATTAGTCTATTTCCCCTTGGCAATTAGAGCAAGACCAATAATCTAACCTCCTAAATCCCAGGTTTAAGTCCTGGTGGGCCCACTAATATGAAAACCCGCACTAGAAATGGTGGGGGTTTGGTCTTTTGAGCGTTTCTTTAAGTAACGCTGGTTGGGGAGATGAATTCAAGGAGGATTAAGTGATGCGAGACGTTTTTAATTTCTCGCAGAAATCAAGCCAATTGAAGTATTGTCTGTACAGCAGGACGCTGACAACCATACCCCAGACCATTCCAGTAAACATTCCAGCAA
>CAILUH010000180.1 GCA_903837335.1 uncultured beta proteobacterium
ATCCCGCTACCCTTAAACCTACTGCACTGGGTTTGCGGTACTTGAATGATTTGCAAGAGCTGTTCTTAAAATCACCTTAAAACTTAGGGCTGAAAAGCGCCCTCGGCCGTCAGACTGGCGAGCTCAACTTCGTTAACACCTAACTCGGCCAAAATGCTCGCGGTATGCTCACCCAACAATGGCGGTGGCATTCTCACTTGTTGCGGGGTAGCTGATAATTTCACGGCAAAACCAATGTTCGGAATCTTGCCTTCAATGGGATGGTCGATTTCAATGCGCATTTGCCGGTGTTGGCCATGAGCACTATCAAAGGCCTCCGGATAGGTGTTAATGGGGCCCGCAGGAATTCCTTCTGCAAGCAATAGGTCAACCCACTCGGTACTCGTACGTGTCATAAATGTTTTTTCTAGTTCAGCTACAAGTTCTAGTCGATTAGCTAAACGCAAAGGGTTCGTCATAAAACGGGCATCGTCACATAATTCAGGACGGCCAATTTTGGCGCATAACAAGCCCCATAATTTTTGATTCGTTGCACCCATCACAAAATAACCATCAGCTGATTTCATCGCTTGATAAGGTGCGCTCATATGATTTGCCGTGCCTAGTTTATAAGGCTCAATTCCTGTTCCCCAATATTGGGCAGTGTCCCAAATCGAAAACGCTAGCGCTGCATCGAATAAAGAGGCATCAATAAATTGGCCTTCACCGCTTTTAGTGCGCCCAATGTATGCCGCCAAAATCGCATAGGTCGCAAACAAAGCGCAACCAATATCGGCTACAGGTACGCCTGCTTTCACCGGTGGGCCATCGGGATAACCCGTGACACTCATCACACCCGACATGGCTTGGGCCATTAAATCAAAACCAGGGCGATCTGCCCAGGGACCGGTTTGACCAAATCCAGAAATACTCGCGTAAATTAATGCGGGATTCACTTCATGTAAAACCGCGTAATCAATGCCCAATCTTTTCATGACACCAGGCCGATAATTTTCAACCAAGATATCTGCTGTTTTTACTAAACGCAAAAAGACTGCTCGCCCCGCTGAACTTTTTAAATTCAGCGCAACGCTGCGCTTATTGCGATTCATGTTTAAAAAACCCATGCTATCAGAGCCTTTCATTTTGAAGCCCATCGCGCCACGCGTTTGATCGCCTGTTCCAGGCGGTTCAATTTTGATGACATCAGCGCCCAAATCAGCTAATAACATACAGCTGTAGGGTCCAGCCATGACTTGACTTACATCTAAAACACGCACTCCAGCTAAAGGGAGCGGTTTTGTGGCACCTGAATTAATCATGTAGTGCTTTACTTTGAAGGAATAGAATAAGCTGAATAATATAAATCATTTACGAGGAAGAAGATGAATATCTTGCGCATGACTGCTCTTTTAACCATTGCTCTGCTTGGTTTTGGCACTTTGCCTGCAAATTCACAAGGCTATCCAACAAAGCCTATTCGCTTAATTGTCGGCTTTGCGCCTGGTGGTGGCACGGATATCGTTGCTCGCGCTTTAGCGCCAAAAATGAGTGAGTCGCTCGGTCAATCAGTCATTGTTGAAAATAAAGCGGGTGCTGCAGGTACCATTGCCGCTGACATGATTGCCAAGGCAGCACCAGACGGCTATACCTTGCTAATGGGACACTCTAATTCCAATGCGATTGCGCCCTTTGTTTTAGATAACGTGCCTTTTAACCCTGAAAAGGATTTCACCCCGATTACTTACCTAGGATACGTGCCTAATGTATTAGTTGTGAATGCCTCTCTCCCCGTCAATTCCGTAGCTGAATTGATTGCCCTAGCCAAAACTAAACCAGGCGAATTAACCTATGGCTCATCCGGCATTGGCAGCACCCAGCATTTAGCTGGCGCACTCTTTGCCAAAATTGCTGGCATTTCTCTCAACCATGTGCCATACAAAGGCAGTGGTCAAGCGATTATTGATTTATTAGGCGGGCAAATTACCATGAATTTTGATACTCTGCCGCCCGTTTTGGAGCAGATTAAATCAGGCAAATTAAAAGCTCTTGCTATTTCCACTCCAAAGCGTTTGCCTCTGCTAGCCAACGTACCCACCTTTACTGAAGTTGGTATAACCGGTTTTGATGTGACCAACTGGTACTCGGTGATGGGGCCAAAAAATATGGCGCCTGCCACGGTCACCAAAATTGATCAAGCCGTTAAGGTAGCAATGGCCGACCCCAATACGTATAAAACGCTTGAGTCGCAGGGCTTGCAAACTGAGGGGCCTAAAACTCCAGCAGCCTTCAATACTTTCTTAATTGCTGAAATTGTAAAATATCGCCAATTGGTTAAAACCCTGGGCATTAAAGCGCAGTGATGAGTAGCGTAATGAACCTAGAACAGAAAAATATTGCCCGCGTCTTATTTTCGGTTGAGGGATCAATTGCGCATATTCATTTTGAGCACCCCTCTGCTCGTAATGCCATGACCCAAGAAATGTATGAAAGTTTGCGGGCTATTTGTCAGCAAATTCAAAATACACCCGCTATTCGGGTGGCCATTCTACGTGGTGTAGGTGAAAAATCATTCGTCTCTGGAAGTGATATTGCGCAATTTGCCAGCTACCAAGATGGTGAAGATGGTATGCGCTACGAAGCCTCTATAGCAGCTTATTTACAACCCCTGCAAGAACTCAGCATTCCTACCATTGCAGTCATTGAAGGCTTTGCAATTGGCGGTGGTCTAGCAATTGCGAGTAGCTGCGACTTTCGCATTTCTACACCTGAAGCTAGGTTTGGCGTACCGATTGCGAAAACACTCGGTAATTGCTTGTCAATTGGCAATTTAGCTTGGCTTACTGCGCAACTTGGCACTAGCATTGTTAGGCGGATGTTGCTCTTAGCAGAATTAATTAGTGCGCCCGAATTACTTAACCAAGGATTTATTTTACGCATCTATCCACAAGCCGAATTAAGTGCTGCGGCAATCGTCTTAGCCCAGCGCCTGGAATCGCTAGCACCGATTACACAAAAGGTAACTAAACTCAGTTTATTGCGTCTATCACAAAGTAATTTACCGAACTGCGATGATTTAATTCGCGAATGCTATGGAAGTGCTGACTTTAAAGCTGGGGTAGCCGCTTTTTTAGCGGGTGAAAACCCTAAGTGGCAAGGGCAATAAGTTGCAGTAAATTATTGCTAGAGGTGGTCTTATAAAATATTTCGGTGGGGGAGCAAATGGCTTTAATTCATTTTCAACAGCTGATGAAATTGAGTGCGATTAACTTAAGTCTGCTTGGGTTGATACTAATAACTTCACCTAGCTTTGCACAAACATCGGCTAGCAATATGAATAATCGTTCGCTAGCCGCTACCTGCGCAAACTGTCATGGTACGAATGGGGTGGTTGTACCCAATAGCGGTATGCCAGACATTGGTCAGCTTAGCAAAGATGAGATGCTCACTAAACTCATGGCCTATAAAAGTGGTGCGCAACAAGGCACTATCATGCCGCAATTGGCTAAAGGCTATACCGATGAACAACTCAATACGATCGCCAGCGTTCTCGGCAAAAAATAATTCAGGAGCGAAGATGAATCGTCGTCATTTTTTAGGTCAAAGTCTTGCCTCTGCTGGTCTACTAGCTGGATGTGCTTCTTCTGCTCCGATTAATATTAGCAAAGCCCAAGTAGTGGTTATTGGTGGGGGCTATGGGGGAGCAACAGCAGCAAAATACATTCGTATGTTCTCCAACAACACTGCCCAAGTAACCTTAATTGAACCCAATCCCGACTTTATTTCCTGCCCAATGTCAAACTTGGTTATTGGTGGCTCACGCACCATGGCAGAAATTACTTCGCCCTATGAAAATTTATCAAAACGCCATGGCGTGAAATTAATTAAAGACATGGTTGAGTCAATCGACCAAAAACAGAAAACTGTCAAACTCGCATCAGGCTCAACCATCAAGTATGACAAATTGGTTGTATCGCCTGGCGTGAACCTCATGATGGATCAAATTAAAGGTCTGGCTGAAGCCAATCAAGCCGGCGTTACCATTCAAGCATGGAAGGCTGGTCCAGAAACTGTCGCGCTTCACCAGCAGCTAGCGGCCATGCGCGATGGTGGCGTGTATGCGATTAGCATTCCCGAAGCCCCCTTCCGTTGCCCCCCCGGACCCTACGAACGTGCTTGCCAAGTAGCGAGCTACTTTAAAAAGAACAAGCCCAAGTCTAAAGTTTTAATCTTTGATGCGAATGCCGATATTGTTTCAAAGGCGGGTCTATTTAGAAAGGCTTGGGCTACTTTATATCCAGGGATGATTGAATATCACCCTAAATTTAATGTAGTGGCTGTCGATGCTAAAACTAAAACACTGAAGTTTGAAGTGCAAGATGATGTTAAAGCTGACGTCTTAAATATTCTCCCCTTGATGCGCGCTGGTGATATTGCCGTCAAAAGTGGCATTGCTAATGCCAATGGCCGCTGGGTACAGGTCAACTTCCTAAACTTTGAAGCTACCGCAGCTAAAGATATCCATGTCTTAGGCGATTCAATCCAAGTCGCACCCCTCATGCCTAAATCAGGACACATGGCTAACTCCCATGCCAAAGTAGCTGCGGCAGCGATCGTTGCCGAGCTCGGTGGCTTAGAGGTGAATTCCGCCCCGGTATTGACTAATACTTGCTATAGCTTTGTCGATGCAACTCAAGTCGTTCACGTAGCCAGTGTGCATCAATATAGTGCGGAAGAAAAAACCTTTAAAACAGTACCAGGATCAGGCGGTCTTTCGCCTGAGCCAACGACACTGGAAGGAATCTATGCATGGGGTTGGGCAAAAAATATTTGGGCCGATAGCTTAGCTTAAGCTTCACCACGATAAAGGGTATCTGTGCTGCAGAATCTACCCCCAATTGATTTAGTTAAAGCGCAAGCCATCGTTTACCGAGCTCCCATCGCCGAGCCCGTACAAACTTCATTTGGCCTGATGCATAACCGGCCTGCTTTGGTGGTGGTGCTTGAGGATCGTGATGGCAATCGCGCCTGGGGTGAAATTTGGTGCAACTTCCCCACGGTTGGAGCCGAACATCGCGCCCGACTTTTCGAGGCTTTAGTTGCGCCTCTCTTATTAAGCAAAACGTGGGCCTCGCCAGAAGCAGTATTTTCTACGCTAACCAAGGACCTACACATTTTAAGTCTCCAAAGTGGTGAGCCCGGCCCGATTGCCCAAGTCATTGCTGGTGTAGATATGGCCTTATGGGATTTAATCGGAAAAAAATTACAGCAACCCCTATGGCAAATTTTTAACGGCTCCCCTACCGTGCAAGTTTATGCTTCAGGTATTAATCCCCTTCATCCTGAAAAAATGGCGCAGCAAAAATGGGATGAGGGATATCGGGCCTTTAAATTAAAAATCGGTTTTGGCGCAAAACGCGACTTAGATAACTTAGCTAATCTAAGAGCGGTACTTGGTGCTGATATTCCGATTATGGTTGATGCTAATCAAGCTTGGTCTCCCCAAGAGGCCATAGAACAAATTCTGCAACTAGCAAAATATCAGCCATTTTGGATAGAAGAGCCAATCGCAGCAGATAGTCCTTTGAGTGCCTGGCAGGAGTTAGCTACTCACTCACCGATTCCGCTAGCTGCCGGAGAAAATATGCGGGGTATGCTGGAATTTACCAATGCCATTGAGAGTACTGCCTTTGCCGTACTTCAGCCCGATATGGGTAAATGGGGGGGATTTAGTGCTGGTGTACCACTTGGCCAGGCGATTGTGAACAGTAAAAACATGTTTTGCCCGCATTGGTTGGGTGGCGGCATCGGCTTAATCGCTTCAATGCATTTGAAAGCAAGTGCGAATACCTTTGGCTTTGTTGAGGTCGACGCCAACCCCAATCCACTACGCAAACTCTTGGCCCCCCAACTGCCAAACATTGAACAGGGCAGCATCACTTTAAATACATCGCCAGGACTAGGAATTACCCCAGACCTGGATGCATTAAAAGAGTTTCAAGTACCGCACCATTACTAAGCTCGCTTAATTATTTCCGTAAATTCAGCGCGGTTCCCAGTTTTTCATATAACTCAACTTGTTCGCGCGCAAATTTTTCAGTGTCTGCGGGCGAGCGAATTGCTGGTATCGCCGCAACCGTTGTATTACCTTTGTTCCAATCAGGATCTTGCGCTACTTTTTTGAGTACTTCAACCCACTTATTGACCACTTCCGGGGGCAATCCAGGTGGCCCATACAAACCGCTCCAGCCCATCACTTGCTCTAATGGCCCTACTCCCATTTCACGCGCAGTAGGAATTTCAGGAAATTCTTTTAGTCGTTCAGCAGAGGAAGAAACTAAGGCGCGCATCGCACCACCTTTAATTTGACCAACTAAGGTAGTGAGGTTATTACATAAAAATTGCACTTGATCACCAAGCAATGCTGCTGTAGCTTCACCGCCGCCCTTATAACCAATCATCACTGCTGAGCTGGAGGGAATATTGACCGAGCGTAACATGACTTCCACCGCCAAGTGCTGAGTGGTTCCGGGTCCAGCGGTGGCGTAATTTAATTTACCCGGTTGTGTGCGAATCGTATCTAATAATTCTTTAAGATTTTTATAGGGTGAATCAGGTCTAACCACACAGACAACAGGATTAAAGTCTAATAAAGAAATAATCGTAAAGTCATTCCACTTATAGGGCGTTTTCGTATCTAA
>CAILUH010000181.1 GCA_903837335.1 uncultured beta proteobacterium
GTCAATAACCTGCTATCGATTGCCCAACAGTGGCAAATTAATAAAATGTTTGGAAAAAAACCAGCGGCCTAGGTCCGCATCTAATGTTCGCCAGAAAAACCCCGATTATTGCGATTGCTACGGCGACTGGCGGCGCAGGGGTTGGTATTGTGCGCATTAGTGGCGCCCCGATTCCGCCGGAGCTTGTCTATGCGCTTGTAGGCACAGCACTGACAGCGCGACAAGCATCTTTAGTCCACATCAAAAATGCGGCCGGCCAAACCTTAGACCAGGCTTTAGCGCTGTTCTTTCCGGCGCCAGCGTCGTTTACCGGCGAGGATGTTTTGGAGTTGCAATGTCACGGTGGCCCACAACTACTGCAGTTACTAATCAAGCGCTGTTTAGAGCTGGGGAAAAATTGCGGCTTAACTATTGCTGAGCCGGGTGAGTTTACGCAGCGCGCCTACCTCAATGGCAAAATTGATTTAGCGCAAGCCGAGGCGGTGGCTGATTTAATTGGCGCGCAAAGCGAGGCTGCCGTTCTGGCTGCAACACGCTCATTACAGGGCACCTTTTCCCAAACTATCAGTGCCCTGGTTGAAGAAATTACGGCCTTACGCATCTTGGTCGAGTCCACCCTTGACTTCCCAGAAGAAGAAATTGATTTTTTAGAAAGCGCACAGGCACATCAGCGCTTACAAAGTATTAGTTTGCGCTTAGCAGAGTTACAGCAAGCAGCAACGCAGGGTGTTATCTTGCGGGACGGTATGCAGTTGGTCTTGGTAGGTGCGCCCAATGTTGGAAAAAGCGCCTTACTTAATCGGCTTGCGGGCGATGAACTAGCAATTGTTACGCCGGTAGCTGGCACAACGCGTGATCGCATTAAGGCAACAATTAACTTGGCAGGCTTGCCGGTGCACTTAATTGATACGGCCGGCTTACGCGCTACGCAAGACTTCGTCGAGCAGGCTGGCATTGAGCGCACCTGGGAGGCAATTCAACAAGCCGATGCAATTCTTTATGTGCGTGATGGCAGCGAACAAAGCGGTGCGGCAGTGCAGGCCGATACGGAGTTACAAAAAAGCATTACTGCCGCCGCACCAGCGGGTTGTCCAATTTTGGCGGTAATCAATAAAGCAGATCTGCGCCCAGATGCAGAGAATCAAGTTAGCAATTTAGCGGGCGCTTTGCACATTTCTGCTAAAACGGGTTACGGTATTGAGGCCCTCAGTACGAGCATCCTAGAGTCTGTGGGTTGGTCTGGTAGCAACGAGGGATTGCTTATTGCTCGGCAACGGCACGTAGACTGTATTCGTCTCGCGGCAAATCATTTACAACAGGCCAAGAGCCATGGCTCGAATGGCAACCAAACGCTTGAACTATTTGCCGAAGAATTGCGCCTTGCACAAGCACAGCTTGAAGCAATTTCGGGCAGAACCCTGCCAGATGATTTATTAGGCAAAATATTTAGCCAATTTTGCATTGGCAAGTAGGGCCCCTAGGCTGATTTCGGCAAGGGGAAAAGCGTTTTAAATAGACCGAAAATGTTAAAATCGATTACTTTATAAAAAATGCATCGAGGGTTTCCAATGAATCAACCAGCAATCCAAGGCGTGTTAAATATAAACACCCCTGCTTATGTTAAAAATCAACAATTAATTCAATGGGTTGCAGAGTTAGCCGCCCTTACTCAGCCAGACCAGGTGCATTGGTGTGATGGTTCTCAGACAGAATACGACCAGCTGTGTGAGTTGCTGGTAAAGGCAGGCTCATTTAAGCGGCTTAATCCAGCTAAGCGTAAAAATTCTTACCTTGCTTTATCCGATCCGCAAGATGTCGCACGCGTCGAAGACCGTACTTTTATATGCTCAGAAAAAAAAGTTGATGCTGGACCAACGAATAATTGGGTAGACCCGACAGAAATGCGCGCCACCTTAACCCCATTATTTGCCGGCTGCATGCGCGGCAGAACCATGTATGTAGTACCTTTTTCAATGGGCCCAATAGGCTCGCCGATTGCCCATATTGGGGTTGAGCTTTCCGACAGCCCTTACGTTGCAATTAATATGCGCATCATGACGCGCATGGGCAAAGCAGTGATAGAGCAGTTGGGCGCAGCCGGTCATTTTGTCCCCTGCATTCATACGGCTGGTAAACCTCTGGCCAAGGGCGAAAAAGATGTTGCCTGGCCCAATAATCCGACTAAATATATTGTGCATTACCCAGAGACCCGTGAGATTTGGTCGTATGGATCTGGATATGGTGGCAATGCCTTACTAGGTAAAAAATGTTTTGCGTTGCGCATCGCCTCAACTATGGGTCGCGATCAAGGCTGGCTTGCGGAACACATGTTGATCTTGGGAGTAACAAATCCCGCAGGCAAAAAATATCATATCGCCGCCGCTTTTCCATCGGCCTGTGGCAAAACCAATTTTTCAATGATGATTCCACCCGCAGGTTTTGAGGGCTGGAAAGTGACTACCATTGGCGATGATATTGCGTGGATTAAGCCGCGAAAAGATCCGCTAACGGGTAAAACACGTTTGTATGCAATTAATCCAGAGTCAGGCTACTTCGGTGTTGCCCCTGGCACAAACCGAGTAACCAATCCCAATTGCATCGATTCGTTAAATCGTGATGTGATATTTACGAATGTAGCGTTAACCGACGATGGCGATGTTTGGTGGGAAGGACTAACAGAGGTACCGCCCGCTCATTTAATTGACTGGCAAGGCAAAGACTGGACTCCTGCAGATGGTGCGGCGGGGCGTAAAGCAGCGCATCCTAACTCCCGCTTTACGATGGCCGCGACGAATAATCCAGCGGTAGACCCTAATTGGAATGATCCAGAAGGCGTGCCTATTGATGCCTTTTTATTCGGCGGGCGCCGCTCTACCACTGTGCCATTGGTCAGCGAAGCCCGCGATTGGGTCGAGGGCGTTTATATGGCCGCGACTATGGGCTCTGAAACCACAGCGGCAATTACTGGTGAAGTGGGTGTAGTGCGACGTGACCCGTTTGCAATGATTGCGTTCGCCGGATATAACATGAGCGATTATTTTCAGCATTGGCTTAATGTTGGCAAAAAATTAAGTAGCGAAGGCGCGGTGTTGCCAAAAATTTATTGTGTTAATTGGTTTCGCAAAAATGCCCAAGGTAAATTTGTTTGGCCTGGCTTTGGTGAAAATATGCGTGTGCTCGCTTGGATTTTGGAACGCGTTGAAGGCACCGCGAAAGGCCAAGAAACCGTTTTTGGTATTTGTCCAGGACACGCCGACTTACATTGGGCAGGACTCGATTTTTCTAACGAGCAATTTCACACTGTTATATCAGTAGATAAAGCGGCTTGGAATGCTGAATTATTGCTCCACACTGAGTTATTTGAGCAGTTAAAAGAGCGCTTACCCAAAGAGCTATTGGAAACCCGCGGCAAAATTGAAGCGCGCCTTAGCAGTTAAGTGTCGCATCACCAAGACGATATTTTATTAGTAGGTGCCGGCATTGCGGGCGCAGCTATTGCGCAAGCATTTTTACAGCAGGGTCAAACTGTGCGGGTTTTAGATGCGGGCCCAAAGCCCGCCTCGGGAACATCCGCACATGCATTTGCTTTGGCCCACCCCGGCTTGATTCGTGCGCGCCCCCTGTTGCAACGCTTAACTTACATTGCATTTGCATTGGCCCAACAAACCTGGCAACCCTTTTGGCGTGAAGAGGGCATTTTTCAGGCGCTCAAGACCGGCACTGACTTTGATGAAGATCTGCTGAACGCCCAATTACTAACTGCTGGCTTTGACCAAGCTTCGGCACAACCACTGCGTGCCAGCGAAGCGCGGCGATTAACGGGAGTAGCGCGTGATGGTATCTGGTTTCCCAAGGGGGCGACGATTAATCTAGAAAAAACTTGTGCCACTATTTTTAGTGAGCAAGAAAAACTGACCTATGCGCCCAATACGTTAGTCGCAAGTCTTTCATATGATGGCTTGCATTGGCATGCACGTGATCAGGATGGCGGTTCACTTGCTAAAGCAAAATCAATCGTGCTCGCATGCGCGCATGGTGCCAAAGCATTAGTAGCGGACTTACAAATTGTCCTACCTTTAAAGCCGGTTCGAGGTCAGCTTAATCAATTTCAAATTTCAGCAACTAGCGCTTGGCGGCAGTATTTGCCAACAGCGGCAATTTCAGGAGAGGGCTATTGTTTGCCAGCCCGCCATGATGTAGATACCAACACCTATACATTGGTTGTGGGTTCTAGTTATGACGAAAATGAAATTAGCCTTGCGTCTTGGCCCAGTAGTGATATGCACAACAAGCAGCAAGCAGCAGCGCTACTGCATTACGCAGAAGGCGATTTAAGTGAACTCAATCTCGCTGGTACTTATGTAGGCGTGCGCTGTGCTGCTAACGATCGTCTACCGATTATTGGTGAGGTCCCCACCTTGCCGGGCCTTTACATTGCAACGGCTCTGGGATCGCGTGGGGTATTGTGGTCAGCTTTAGCGGCGGCCATTATTACGGCACAAGTGCAGGCGCGCCTTGAACATCAGGCGCCAGCCGGTGAAAGTACTCAAGCGCCTTCAGCAGCCTTAGCCCGACTGGCTCGCTTAGGCTTATCGGCCGATTTGCTTGCTGCCGTGTCGCCCGTTCGTTTTTTGGCAGGTGCTTTGCCGGCAGCCTTGGCTTCAAATTCAAA
>CAILUH010000182.1 GCA_903837335.1 uncultured beta proteobacterium
CCATGGCGACAAACTGCGCGCCGCGTTCACGTAAACGCGCTAATTCGGTTTGCAAACGCGGTGCATCTGGGGTGGTGTAGCCGGTTTTATCTAACGCCCCAGGAAAGCCAACGCCCAAGGTGCCGATGAGTGCTGCACGTTCACCGGCAAGATTCTTTGATGAATCGAGGGCCTGTGCTAACCATTGCGTAACTGTTGTTTTGCCATTGGTACCGGTTACACCAATTACATTCATATGGCGACTTGGAAATCCATACCATTCAGAACAGAGGGGGCCAGCACGGCTACTGAGCTGCGGCACCTCAATACAGTCTAAGCGTTCGCGAAAAGCAAATGGTTTAAGACCTTTGTTTTGCTCGCTTACTTGCTGATCAAACAGAACTGCACCTGCGCCTAGGGCAATGGCTTGATCAATATATTGGCGGTTATCGTTTAAGTCTTTCCCATGACCAACGGCATAAGCCAAAAAAATATCGCCTTGACGCAATTGACGCGTATCTAAGGTAATTTTTGCATCGGCATTCACTAAACTGTGCAATGTTTGGATGAGGTCTTTTGGTTTAATCAATTCAGTCACCCTCATCGCTTCATCACCACTTTTTGTGCAGTGATATTTGGGGTGGCTTGATCAACAGGATCAAACTCTTTCAAGGCCATTTGTTTAACGGTGGAATCGGGGACAACGTGTAACGTTCTTAGTGTTTCCCCGACGATCGCAGAAAATACGGGTGCAGCAACATCACCACCATAATGACTGCCTCCCGTGGGCTCATCTATCATGACCGCCACGACAATTCGGGGCGCGCTTAACGGAGCAATTCCAGCAAAATACGCACGATATTGGTTAGCCGAATAGCCCTTACCAGAAAACTTATGTGATGTACCTGTCTTACCGCCGACCCGATAACCTTCAGCGCGTGCTTTAGTTGCAGTGCCTCCGGGCTCCGTAACCAATTCCAACATATCGCGCATTTCAATTGCGGTCTTAGCCGACATAACCCGTGGGCCTGATTTCATTCCGGGGCTGCGTTCAATCGTTAATGGAATGAGTTCGCCGTCACGGGCAAATACAGAATACGCCCGTGCAATTTGAAATAAGGAGGTAGAAATACCATAACCAAAAGCAATCCGCGCCTGGTCGGTTGGGACCCATTTTTGATAAGGATGCACAGTGCCACTCACTGCACCCGGAAAGCCAATTTTCGGAGCCTGTCCAAATCCTACCGCCGTAAATAAATCCCACATATCTTTAGGGGGCATTTGTAATGCAATTTTTGCCGTGCCTATATTGCTCGATTTTTGGATAATTTGTGAAACCGTTAAAACACCATAAGGATGGGTATCAGTAATGGGTTTTGGTCCAACTAAAAACTTCGCACCAATAGCCATTGACGTACTTGGTTGCACGATACCCTTTTCTAGGGCAGCCGAAATAGTAAATGGTTTCATGGTTGAGCCGGGCTCAAAGGTATCGGTAAGAACACGATTTCTTAACTGCTCACCACTTAAATGGCTACGATCATTTGGGTTGTAACTTGGCCAATTAGCTAAAGCTAAAATTTCACCCGTTTGGACATCAATTACAACTGCCCCTCCGGCTTTAGCATGGTGTTGTTCGACCGCATTTTTCACGGCGTTATAGGCTAAGTATTGAATCTTGCTATCAATCGACAACTGCAAATCTTTCCCATTTTGGGGTAATTGCAAAATTGCCATTTCCTCAACCACTCGGCCCAATCGATCAACTACCACTTTACGTTTGCCCGAATGACCCGCTAATTCATTTTGATGCGATAAC
>CAILUH010000183.1 GCA_903837335.1 uncultured beta proteobacterium
CAAATGACGATGCGCGCTACTGCCGGAGAAATGCCCTTAAGGCCAACTGCTTTTCAACCCTCAGTTCCAGCGAATTTTCCTCTGTCGACCTGCGAAGCTATTCTGCCAACGGGAACGCAATATGCGAGTGTTGCCTGGCAATCATTGCCAATCCCCAAAGAAAAGCCGGAGCGCATCTTATTAATTGGCGACTCCGGTTGCCGCATGGATACGACCAACCTACAAAACTGTGAAGACCCCAAAGAATGGCCATTCGCCTCGGTAGCTCAATTGGGCGCCGAACTCAATCCCGATCTCGTGATTCATATGGGCGACTTTCAATACCGAGATGTCCCCTGCTCAGCATCGGGTAAATGCCCCATTGATGCGCAAAGTCCTTGGGGTTATGGTTGGGATACCTGGAATGCAGACCTTTTTACGCCTGCTGCAGTTTTATTCGCTAAGGCACCCTGGATTGTGGTGCGCGGTAATCATGAAATCTGTTCTAAAGCAGGACAAGGGTGGTTTCGTTTTTTAAATCCCACTTTCTATACCGAAGATCGCTCATGTAATAACGCTAGCTATGACAGTATTGCTAACTACTCGCCAACATATGCTGTTTCCTTAGGTGGCGGCTCAAGAATTGTGGTCTATGACTCCTCGAATGTTTCTACTGGCACCCTAGTCACCGACCCAAATAATAATTATTATCGGCAATTTGTTGAAGCATTTACGCTCGCCGCCAACCCAATTTTTACTAATACGATTTTCACTAATCACCATCCTATTTTGGGGTATGGCAACCCAACAACATCCTCAGTACCACCTGGTAATGCAACCTTGCAAGGGGTGATGAACAATGTAATGCAAAAACTATACCCAACTGCAACCGTGAATAGTTATTATCCTGAATCCATCAATACCGCTTTTCATGGTCACGTACACAATTTACAAACAATTAATTTTGGCGTTAATAATTTTCCTAGTCACCCTGCGACTATTATTTCTGGTGCAGATGGCGTTGCTTTAGCTGAACCTTTTCCATCTGCTACTCCACCCTTCTATAAAACTACAGTAGTTGCACCAGGCGTGGAGGTTAACAATATGATTTGGAATAATAATTTTAGCTTTGCCTTATTAGAGCGAATTGAAAATAGTGCTTTTTGGAAATACACCCTATACAATAAATCGGGCGATACTTTTGCGGTCTGCACCCAAGCGGGACGACAACTCAATTGCACGCCAAATGCGGGCAACTTAAGTCCTTCATAAATAGGTTAATATTTACTATGAACATCACAATTCTGTGCCGAAAATTATTTTTACTGCTTTGCCTCATGTCAGCTTTTTCTGCACATGCCCAAATTGGTACAGCTTGGACGCCTGGAAGCTGTCAATGCCCTAACGGGTTTATTTTTGCACAAGCTACAGCGCCCAATTGCACACAGACATTTAATTATGAGGGTTGCATTAACCCGAACGTTGGTGCGAATGGTACTTGTTTCGAGTGTGGGCAAGGCGGTACTCGTGCGCTCAATACCTATGGCTGTATGGGTGGCCTACAAAACCAAGAATGGCGGCCCGCATTGAATGCTGGTGCCGTTGATTGCGCTGCCCAAAACTAAGTCTTCCTAACTAGCAGGCGCACCATCGCGCAAGATTTCATAATGCAAATGGGGGCCAGTCGAGCGCCCAGTCGAGCCAACCTTAGCTAAGGGTTGGGATTTTTTTACCTTTTGCCCTACTTGCACCATCATCTCTTGAGCATGGGCATAGCGGGTTACTGTACCATTGCGATGCTGCACATCAACTAAATTACCGTACTCACCACTCCACCCTGCTTTAATCACAATCCCATCGGCCGTTGCCAAAATGGGCGTTCCATATGCAGCCGGAAAGTCGGTACCATCATGCCAAGCAATTTGCCGAGTAAAGGGGTCAATGCGATAGCCGAGTCCACTCGATGGCGCAACCTCAAAGGGTAAGGGCGAACCAGTGGGGACCCCACTCATCGAAACTTGGGTTTCAGCAAAAGCCCGCTGTAAAGTCAATACTTGAGTTTGTAAACCAATGGAGTCTTGCAAGGTCCGATCAAGGCGAACACCATAAGTCTCATCAGGCGAAAAAATCTCGCGTGATATTTTCAATGGGCCACCGAGGGCAAGCGGCGTATCTCCAAAATCCTCATTCGATAAAGAGCCTGAAAAGACATCCTTTTGACTAACTTTAGGTGAGCTATTTAATTGCAATAATTGATTTCTGAGGGAATCTAATTGTCCCAGACTTTGCTGAGCCTGCACTAAACGCGCCTGTAACTCGTGCAGCTTATATTCATAATCAGCCTCGGCCAAAGTGACAATTTTTTTCTCTTGAAGCTCTGCTTGACCTAAAGTCAGTAAAGTATCTCGCGTTGAATTAACGGTAGCAGCAACTAGCCAGTTCACCGCCACTAAAGCAAAGATCACCAGCATTGCGCCAAGCAAAAGATGTAGTTTCGATAAATGAAATTCTTTAACGCGACTGGTTGGACTAGTAATAATTAAAATTTGCATGATTACCTCATTAAAAAATTAATGAATTCCAGAATTCATTTCCAAAATTGGTTGCATTACTGCCATTACAATTCCTAAGACCATAAGCCCCATAAACAAAATTAAGATGGGCTCTAATAAACTAGTAAAAATTTTTGTTTTTTGTTCAGCCTCTAGTTCTGCATTTTCAGCGCCATATTTCAGCATCTCTGCAAGCTGACCAGAGGCCTCTCCAGAACGAATCAAATGGATCAAAATGGGCGAGAAAACGCCTTGACTTCCCAATGAACGAGACAAGCTAGAGCCTTCTCGTAAACGTGCTTCGGTAGAGTCAATTGCCTCCTTTAAAACTTCATTACCCAAAGTACTTCGAGCACTATGTAAGGCAGTTAATATCGGTACATTAGCTGCTACTAGCATTGCCATCGTATTGGCAAAACGGGCAGTTTCAAAGCCCAATAATAAGGGGCCCAAAAAAGGTAAATTGAGGATAAAGCGATCAAAGCGCAGTCGAATTTCGATTTGCTTTAAAGCCCGGCGACCAAAATAAATTCCAGCGGCAATAACTAAAGCTAATAACCATCCCCAATCAACTAAAAAATTAGATAAGCCCAAAATAAAACGTGTCATAAAAGGTAAGGTTTGTTTGGTACTTTGAAAAACGCGAGCAATTTGCGGTACTACATAGGTCATTAAAAATAGAATGACCATAAACGAAACCGCAGTTAACATGGCAGGGTAAGCTAAAGCACCTAAGGCTTTTTGTTTTAATGCTTGCCGCTTTTCTAAAAACTCAGCTAATTGGGTCAATACTTGCCCCATCCGCCCTGATTGTTCGGCGGCGCCTACAACCCCTTGATATAGAGGATCAAAGGTTTGTGGTTGAGTAGCAACCGCACGGGATAAAGACAAGCCGGCACGTAATTCAGCCACTACCGACTGTAAAACATTTTTAATATGCGGTTTTGAACTCTCATCCGATAAAACGCTGAGCGCTTCATCAATCTGTACACCAGAACGCACAAGCAAAGCAAATTGTTTAGTCAGTATTGATAGCTCATTTCGACTCAGTGGCTTATCTTCAGAAAATAAACGTTGCCAAAATTGTTGCTTGGTCCACTGATTCTCAAGCTCGATTCTCACGGGTACGAGTTGCTTGGCCATTAATTGCTGCCGAATAGCACGCTCATTTTCGCCATCGACGCTACCACGCTCACTCTTGCCGCCATAGGTTAAAGCTTCAAATCGGTAGCGAGGCATAGCTTAATTACCCGAGAGTGGAATTAGTCAATTTCAACTGCGCCAGTCACGCGCAACATTTCTTCAACAGTCGATTGACCAGAATCAATCCAGCGTTGGCAGTCTTCCGCTAAATTACGCATGCCATTTGCAGTCGCTTGCTTGCGGATGTCGCTTTCAGCGGCGCGATTATGTATGAGCTCGCGAATCGTCTCGTTTGTAGCCATTAACTCATAAATACCGGCTCTACCGCTGTAGCCTGATTCACCACAGGCTGCGCAACCCTTACCACTACAGGCCTTGCAAGTAAGGCGAATTAAGCGCTGCCCTAACACTCCTAAAAGTGTTGAAGAAAGTAAAAATGGTTCAATTCCCATATCAATTAAACGCGTTACTGCCGAAGGGGCATCATTGGTATGTAAGGTCGCGAGCACTAAGTGCCCAGTAAGAGAGGCTTGTACCGCTATTTGTGCGGTCTCTAAATCGCGAATTTCGCCAATCATGACGATATCAGGGTCTTGACGCAAAATGGCGCGTAAGGCACGCGCAAAATTCATGTCGATACGCGCATTGACTTGGGTTTGACCGATACCATCCAAGTTATATTCAATTGGATCTTCAACTGTCATGATGTTATTGGTTTTATTTCGCAAGCGTAATAAGGCACCATAAATCGTGGTAGTTTTGCCACTACCCGTTGGACCAGTAACTAACACAATACCGTGCGGACGATGAATTAATTGATCAAAATTAGTAAAGGTATCGTCCGCCATTCCCAGCGCCTTGAGATCAAGCCGATCATAATTTTTCTCTAACAAACGCATCACGACGCGCTCGCCATGGGATGTGGGTAATGTAGATACCCGAATGTCAATGGCCTTACCACCTACCCGTAATGAAATGCGACCATCTTGCGGCATCCGTTTTTCTGCAATATCTAGAGAGGCCATAATTTTAATGCGCGACACTAAGGCGGCATGAAGATCGCGGCGCATATCCACCACATCGCGTAAATTACCATCAACCCGAAAACGGACAACTGATTTACGCTCAAATGCTTCTAGATGAATATCAGAGGCGCCATTACGGCTAGCTTGTTTTAATAAACTATTGATCATCCGAATCACTGGAGCGTCATCATTCATTTCCAAGAGATCCTCTGAAATGGGAATCTCTTGTAACAAACGGGATAAATCAATCGTTTCTTCCACCTCATCGACCACTTGCGAAGCATCTAAATCGCCTTGTGAATAAGCCGCATTTACTGCTTGCATCACCTCATCACTGGATTTTTCTACTCGCTTTACCGGGCCAACTAGACGGCAAATTTCTTGAAGTACGGCTAAGTCAGTCGTCGGACTATGAATGACCATCAAATCATCCTCTTGGCCGCCACCCCCAAATTCCTGAGTCTCAGTTACAGGTGCCTTCATTAACAGCACCTGATTATCCCGCGCGTACACAAAAGGAATGCGTAGCATTATTTATTCGCTGGTGAGGACGCAGGGGCTACTGAAGCTGGAGCAAGTAAGGGAGCAGCTGGAGGTTTAACCGCCGGGGTGGTATTGATCGTACTTGAAGGAAGTGGTGGTGGCATCAGCGGTAATTCATCTTTCAAGTTCGGCATATTTTTCTCTGTCGGCAATAACATCGGTAATTGCTTAAATTGATTTTCCTGCTTCTGCATTGCGTTGATGCGATTATTGGTTATTTCATCATTTTGATTTTTATCCCGCAACACATAGGGACGAATA
>CAILUH010000184.1 GCA_903837335.1 uncultured beta proteobacterium
GTGATTTGACGTCGAAGTCAAAGATACCCCCGAAGCGCTTGCTCGCGAGCCAGCAAATCGTTGAGGGTATTACTAATCAGATTGAGTTGTTCAGCTTCCATGGCTTGATTATAAGGGCTGTGGCAAAACTCACCGAGAAGCTTAGGAGCTCAGGCACTAAGGTCGTAGGCCTCGATCATCAGTTGCACTCGGGCTTGCCCTTGATACCGATCCGTTACGATTCGATAAGCTAGCCTCACCTTAGCGGGTAGGGTTTGGGTTTGATTAAACCAAACTCCTGTAACGGGTTTGCTTGTTTGCGTACCCGATTCACTTTCGATGGTGCGTAACTGTAAGCGCAGATGCTTTTCTTTCATGAGGCTTTGTTGTAATACCTCAAATTCACCGTAGAAGATCGGTTGAGGAAAGCCTTGCCCCCAAATTTCACTGGCTAATAAATCACCAATTTCGGGAGTTAATTCAGCACTTAAAAGCGCGCCATCATGCATACAGCGCTTTTCTAATAAATCAGCAGAGAGTAATTCGCCTGCGACTGTTTGAAACGTTTGGTCAAAGAGCGCAAAATCTGCACTTTTAATTGTGAGTCCTGCAGCCATAGCATGGCCGCCAAATTTTAGAATTAAGCCAGGTTCTCGCTTAGAGACTAAATCGAGGGCATCGCGTAAATGAAAACCCGTTAGCGATCTTCCCGAGCCGCGTAACTCGTCGTTTTCAGCAGGCGCAAACACAATTGCCGGTCGATTAAAACGTTCTTTAAGGCGTGAAGCGACAATACCCACGACACCTTGATGCCAAGCAGCATTCCATAAACAAATACTTGAACGAGTGGCAAAGTCGTGTTGCAGTTCTTGCTTGGCTAAATGGGCAAGAGCAGTTTCTTGCATGCCACTTTCAATCACGCGGCGCTCGCGGTTAATGCGGTCTAGTTCATTGGCAATCGTTTGCGCTTCTACGGGATCATCGGTGAGTAAGAGGCGAATTCCTAGCGTCATATCGGCTAAGCGACCGGCAGCATTCAGTCTGGGGCCAAGGGCAAAGCCTAAATCAAAAGCACTCGCTTTCATGGGATCGCGCGCTGCGGCATTAAAAAGAGCAGTGATACCCAGTTGGCAATTGCCATTTTGCATCCGGCGTAAACCATTGGCTACTAAGATGCGGTTATTACGATCAAGTTGCGCGACATCTGCAACTGTGCCTAGGGCAACTAAATCGAGGAGGTTCTCAATTTTGGGTTGATTGGCTTGGGTAAAGTGATCACGTGAACGTAGTTCAGCGCGAAGCGCAATTAACAGATAAAACATCACACCTACCCCGGCGAGAGCCTTACTGGGGAAAGGACAGCCAGTTTGATTCGGATTCACAATTGCCAAGGCTTTCGGTACTTGTGCGGCTGGCAAATGGTGATCGGTAATGATGACTTCCATTCCTAGCTCACGCGCACGATTAACGCCAGCTTCACTAGCAATACCGTTATCGACTGTAATTAAAAATTCGGGACGCGGCATTTGTTGGGCAGCCAGTTCCACTACTTCTGGGGTTAGTCCATAACCCATCGTAAAGCGATTGGGCACTAAAAAACTCACCGGTGATGCGGGACTTAACATTTTCAAACCGCGTAGAGCAACTGCACAAGCCGTAGCACCATCGCAATCGTAATCAGCAACAACGAGAATAGGGCGCTTTTGTAACAGGATATCGGCCAATATGGAAGCAGTACTCAAGCAATTCTTTAATTCCTTTGGCGCAATCAATTCTTTTAAATCGAGTGACAGTAGATTCGGATTTTCAATACCGCGCGCTGCATAGAGTTTTGCGAGTAGCGGATGCACGCCACTTTGCGCTAACCAATTTGCAGATCGCTCAGAAAAAGGGCGGGGAATAAAACGCATTAGGGATTTGCCCCGATAAATTCTTGCCAACTTGGTAAGGCAGGCGAGCGCCAAAA